>JASHVH010000062.1 GCA_030039575.1 Acidimicrobiales bacterium
GGTCAAGCCGGGTGACACCGTCGAGGCTTTCTGTAACGGCCGCGAACACGTGCTGGAAGTCACCGCCATCATCGAAAAGCGCGTCGGCGCCTCGGTGGCAACGGCTTGTTATGTAGACCACAGCCCGCCTCCGCCGCCGGCCATCATGCAACCGCCCAATTTCGCCCGCGATAGAGGAGCGGGCCGGCCGACCAAGAGGGACCGGCGCCAGCTCGACCGCGTCCGTGGCAAGTAAGGGCGACGGCGCCCCGCGAGCGCAGGCCGGCCGGTGGTCGTTGTCCGGACCGGCGGTCACCAGCCGCGCGGCAAGCAGGCTTTAGCGGCCGCAGACCGCCGCCTTGCTTTTAGGTCGAGCCCGAAATCGCCTACGTTTTTGGGGCCGAAAAAGTGACTTGGGGCTGAAAAGTGTTGTTACAGTTACTTTTTCAGCCCCAGTAATCCTTGAATGGGGGGCGAGGCCCCCAAAATTCCCTTCTAAATGTACGGCCGTTCCCGTCGGCCCGCCGCCGCCCGAGCAGCGGCGCCGCTGTCAGCTCAGCGAGCCCGTCTCGAGCAACCGCTCGAAAGTACCCTCGTCGATCTGGGGGACTCCGAGTTCCGTGGCCCTGGCGAGCTTGGCCCCTCCCGGGTCACTGCCCACCACTACCGCGGTCGTTTTCTGCGAAACGCTCCCCGGTGCCTTGCCGCCTCGTGACTTTATCGCCGCTTCGGCATCCTCGCGTGACCACCGTTCCAGGGTGCCCGTGACCACCACGGACATCCCGGCCAGGGTCTGCTCGAGGGCGGGCGCTCCCGGGCCTTGGAAATTGAGCCCGGCCTCGCGCAGTCGTTCGACGACTTGGCGGTTGCGGGGTAAAGAGAAAAAGCGGGAGATGCTGGCGGCGATCACCGGGCCAATGCCTTCGATGGCGGCCATCTCCGCCTCGGGGGCGGCGATGATCCGGTCCATGTGGCCCATAGCCCGGGCCAGCACCTGGCTGCCGTTGCTCCCGAGGTGGCGGATCGATAGGCCCACGAGCAGGTTGGCCAGAGGCCGCGATTTCGACGCGTTTATGGCGCCGGCCAGATTGGCCACTGAAAGTGCCCCGAACCCCTCGTAACCCTGCACTCGTTCGAAATCGAGCGAATAAATGTCGGCCACATCCGCCAGCAAACCTTCTTTGCAGAAGAGGTAAACAGTACGCTCGCCGAGGCCTTCTATGTCCATCGCTCCTCGTGACGCGAAATGCGATATGCGCTGCACTTGCTGGCCCGGGCAGTCCACGTTTATGCAGTAGGTGTCAGCCTCACCCTCCAGGCGCTGCAGTGGGGCCCCACAGATGGGGCACGTCGTAGGGAAGGACCAAAGGGGGAGGTCCTTCGGTCGCAACGGGAGGACGGGGCCGCGGACCTCGGGGATGACGTCGCCGGCCCGCCGCACGACCACCGTGTCGCCCGGCCGCACGTCCTTGGCCCGGACCTGGTCCTCGTTGTGCAGGGTGGCGAGGCCGACGCGCGCCCCGCCCACGATGACGGGTTCCAGTACAGCGAACGGGGTCGCCTTCCCTGTGCGCCCGATCGACACCATGATTTCCTTGAGCAGCGTGGTCTTCTCCTCGGGTGGGAACTTGTACGCAATGGCCCAGCGGGGGGCATGAGAGGTTGCGCCCAACTCGCGCCGCTGAGCCAGGTCGTCCACTTTCACGACGACGCCGTCGATCTCGAAATCGATGCTGTGGCGGCGCTCGAGCCATTTCTGGCAGTACTGGTCAACCTCCTCCAGGCTGCCCAGCGTCTGCTCGTAGGGGCTCACGGGGAACCCCAAGTCCTTCAACCACTCGATCGTCTCGTGGTGGTACTTGAAGGCCGGCCCTCCGATCACCTCGCCCAGCTGATAAGCGGTGAAGGACAGTTCCCTAGATGCCGTCACCTCCGGGTCCTTTTGGCGCAACGAACCAGCGGCCGCGTTACGGGGGTTGATGAACGTGCGGCCGCCCGTCTCCGTTTGGCGCCGGTTGAGCTCCTCGAAGGCCCTTACCGTCATGTAAATCTCGCCACGGACCTCGAGGCTCTCCGGTGCCCGCGGCCCCAGTTGTCCCGGGACAGCGTCAATGGTGGCCACGTTTTGGGTCACGTCCTCTCCCACCTCTCCGTTGCCGCGGGTGGCCGCCGTCACCAGACGCCCGCCTTCGTAGAGCAGCGACATCGCCAGGCCGTCGATCTTCAGCTCGCAGTTGAACGCCACCTCGCCCGATATGTACCGCTCCATCCGCTTGCCCCAGGCGAGCAGTTCCTCGTAGCTGGCCGTCTTGTCGAGCGACATCATCGGCGTCCGGTGGCGCACCTCGGTGAAGAGCCCGACCGGTGCCCCGCCCACTTGCCGAAGGGGTGACTCCCCGCTTACGACTTCGGGGTGCTCCCGCTCGAGCTTTGCTAGCTCACGGACCAATTCGTCATACTCGGCATCACTGATCTCTGGGTCGTCGAGCTCGAAATATCGACGATTGTGGTAGGCAATGAGCTCCGCGAGCTCGTCTGCCCGCTCGGCAAAGTGGTCGTCGGCCATCGTCTCCAAGGCTACCCAGGAGGAGTGACTGTCCCGCTGGCCCGGCAACCAACAGGCCGGCTCCGCCGGCGTTGAACCGCCCCGGGGAGCCGCCCCGTCTGAGCCGCCCCGTCTGAGCCGCCCCGGCGGAGCCGCACTGGGGGAGCCGCCCCGTGGAGCCGCCCCGGGGGAGCCGCCTGAGCCGCCCCGGCGGACCGCACTGGCGGAGCCGCCCCGGGGAAGCCGCCCCGGGGAGCCGCCCCGGGGAGCCGCACTGGGGGAGCCGCCCCGTGGAGCCGCCCCGTGGCGTCCGTCGTGTCGAGGCCGTCCGGGGGAGCCGGTCGTGTCTAGGCGGTCCGCGGGGAGCTGGTCGTGTCGAGGCGGTCCGGGGGGAGCTGGTCGTGTCGAGACGCCCCCGCTAGGCCGGCGCCGCCAACGGCGACGCGGGTGCCAACTTTTATCCGGTTCCCGAGCAAAAGTACGGCTCTGCCCAGCACTCCGGTAGAAAACCTGGGCCCGGCAGCCGGCCGCCGGGTGGGGCAATGTGGACTTTTCGACGCCCGGGCTCACCGACCGGGCCAGGGCGGCTCCCATCCCGAGGCCGCTCCGGCCCGGTTGGACCTGCCCAACCCGAGGTCAGACGGCGGTGCCGCCTCCGAGCACGACCTCGCCCCGGTCCACCTGAGGGTCGTACAGTACAACGGCCTGACCAGGAGCGACCCGGCGGGTCGGCTCCGAGAAGACCACGACGCCCGAGGTGTCGCCACCTTCCCAGGTCGCCGGCAATGGCCGCCCGTGGGCGCTCAACTGCGCCTCGACGGCTGTACCGGAAGGGGGCGGCGAGCCCGCCGACCACGAGAGGCCGGTCAC
>JASHVH010000063.1 GCA_030039575.1 Acidimicrobiales bacterium
GACTCGTTCCTGCTCGGCGCGATCGGGTACGTGAACCCCTACGGCAACTACATCCCCCGGGCCTCCAACCGCATGTGGGAGCTCCTCGAAGACGGCCGCGTCGAAGACGCTCGCCGGATCCAACGGCTTATCGACGCAATGGACCACATCATCGCCGCCGGCCACCCGACGTACGGCCATCAGTGCTATTCGAAACGCCTGGCCGCCGTGGCCGGCCACCCGGTCGGCGATGTGCGGCCGCCGATCTCGAGGTTCCCCGAGCTCGGCGAGGAAGGCGAGCGGCGCGTCGCCCAGCTCTCAGCGCTCATGCACCAGCTCGACGAGCTGGTCGATGAGATCGACCTCAAGCAATCGGCCTCCTGAGCGGCCCTTCTTGTTTAAGGGCGTAATTTTGGCGAACTGGGGCTGAAAAGAATTTTTGGGGCGGCGAAAGTAATGGTAAGAACTTTTTGAAGCCCCAAAACACGTTTTCCGCCCCAAAATCATGGCTAATTCGACAGGCCTGGTGCGGCCGGCCTGTTCCACGGTCTCCATGCGACCTGGCCCCCGGCGCCGGCTGGTCAGTTCGTGGTGGACCATGAAGCAAGCGGTCAGGCCCCGTCGGGCCGAGGGATGCGTTCGAAGCGGTTGATGTTGACGTCGAAGCCGGCGTCGTTACCGGTCAGCTCCTGACGGCGCCGGCTGATGCGCCAGCGCCCTCCCTCCCGGACAAGCCGGTCCCGGTACTGGCCCATCATGGTGGCGGTAGACCCGTCCGGCCGTTCATGCCAGGCGAGCACGTAGCTGGTGGCGCCGGCGTGCACGCGGTCGTCCTCGAGGGTGACCATGACGTTCGACAGGTGGTGGGACGTCCGCGCCCAGCGCCACATGCGGGCCAGGTCCCGGCGCAGCCCGGCAGCGCCATGGCTCTGAAGGCGTGGCTCCGGGCCGTACTCCACCACACAGTCGTCCGTGAAGAGGGCGGCCAGCGCGTCCAAGTCCATCCGGTCGAGGTGGGCGCAGTACGCGTAAAGCACCTCGGTGATCGCTTGCTTGTCCAGCAGCTCGCCGAGGCCCTCGTCCCTCGAGGCCACCTCAGATGCCATCGACGCAGAGGTACTTGACCTCCAGGAACTCCTCGAGCCCGTGGTGCGACCCCTCCCGCCCGAAGCCGGACTCCTTCATCCCGCCGAACGGCGCACCCTCGTACGAGATGACCCCGGTGTTCGCACCGACCACGCCGAACTCGAGGCCTTCACCGACCCGGAAGGCCCGCCCGAGGTCCCTGGTGTAGAAGTAGGCAGCCAGCCCTGAGGAGGTGGAGTTGGCCAACGCGAGGGCTTCCTCCTCGGTGTCGAACCTGAAGAACGGCGCCACCGGGCCGAACGTTTCCCCCCGGGCCAGCTCCATGCCCGATGTGGCGCCCACGAGGATGGTGGGTTCGAAGAACGTGCCCCCGAGCTCGTGACGCTGCCCACCGCTCAGGACCTGCGCGCCTTTGGCGGTGGCGTCGTCCAGGTGGCGCTCGACCTTGGCCACGGCGCTCTCCTCGATGAGCGGCCCGATGGCGACGTCGGCGTCGAGGCCGTGGCCCACCTTCAACTGGCTGACCGCGTTGGCAAAGCGCTCGACGAAGGCGTCGTGGGCCCCCGACTGCACGAGGATGCGGTTGGCGCACACGCATGTTTGGCCGGCATTGCGGAACTTCGAGTCGATAGCCCCCTGGACGGCGGCGCCCAGGTCGGCGTCGTCGAACACGATGAACGGCGAGTTCCCGCCCAGCTCGAGGGCTAACCGCTTTACGGTCCCGGCGCATTGCGACATCAGCAGCTTGCCCACCTCCGTCGAGCCGGTGAAAGTGAGCATCCTGACGGTCTCGTCGCCGGTGAGGACGGCTCCCACCACGACAGGGTCGCCGTGGACGACGTTGAAGATGCCCGCCGGGAGCCCGGCCCGGTTCCCGAGCTCCGCCAGGGCGAGGCCGGACAGGGGGGCCTCGCTGGCCGGTTTCAGCACCACCCCGCACCCGGCCGCCAACGCCGGGGCCACCTTGCGGGCGATCATGAGGGCGGGGAAGTTCCAGGGCGTGATGGCCGCCACCACCCCGACGGGCTGGCGGAGGGCAAACAGGCGCCGGCTACTGCGGTTCCCGGGGATCACCTCCCCGTACCCCCGGCGGGCCTCCTCGGCATAGAACCGCACGAAAGCGGCGCTGTAGGCGACCTCGCCCCGCGCCTCGGCCAGGGGCTTGCCTTCCTCGATGGTCAGCAGGACGGCCAGCTGCTCCTGGTCCTCCTTGATGAGGTCGTACCAGCGCATGAGCACTTCGGCCCGCTCAGTGGCCGGTAGCCTCCACCAGCCATGGCGGGCCCGCTCGGCCGCCACGACGGCGCGACGGACGTCGTCGGCCGTGGCGGAGGCGATGTTCGCAATGGCCTCCCCACTGGCCGGGTCGCGCACCTCGAGCCGGGCGCCATCGGCGGCCGGCGCCCAGTGGCCGTCGATGAAGAGATCCTCCTGGAGCAGGCCCGCCGCGCGAAGCTGTCCCACATGCCCCGCCACGAGCGGGACGAACGACTCAGCTAGTGCCGTCACCATGGCCGAGATACTATGTTCGCCGCTGTTCGTACTTCGAGCTGCTCGTTCGCATAGCGGACGACGGGACAAGGCGGGGAGGGAGCACTAGTGCAGCCGCTTGACCAGGCCAGCCCCGGAGGCCAAACAAAAGGAGCACCGGCCCCAGTAGGAGAGGCCGCAGGAGCCGACGACCTGCGAGAGCTCGACCTGCGGTTCGCCTTTCACCCGTTCACCTCCATACACGACCACCAGATCTCAGGGCCGCTGGTGATCGTGGAGGGAGCGGGGAGCCGGCTGACCGACAGTCGCGGCCGGACCTACCTGGACGCCATGGCCGGTCTCTGGTGCGTGAACATCGGTTACGGCAACCTCGAGGTGGCCGACGCCATCCGGGCCCAGGTGGCCCGCCTGCCCTACTACCACTCGTTCTCCTCGATGGCCAACGACGTGTCAACACTGCTGGCCGAGCGGCTGGTTACGTCCGCCCCGGTCCCCATGGCGCGAGCGTTCTTTGGCAACAGCGGCTCCGACGCCAACGACACCAACCTGAAGATCGTCTGGTACTACAACAACGTCCTCGGCCGGCCCCAGCGTAAGAAGATCATTTCGCGAAACCGCGGTTACCACGGGGTGACGGTGGCCACTGCCGGGCTCACAGGCCTCGCCAGCCTCCATGCCGGCTTCGATGTGCCCTTGCCGATGATCCGCCACGTCAGAGCTCCGCACAGCCTGTGGGAAGCGGAACCGGGCATGACAGATGCCGAGTTCGTGGCCGACCTGGCGCGCGAACTCGAGGAGCTGATCCTGGCGGAGGGGCCGGACACGGTCGCCGCTTTCATCGCGGAACCCCTCCAGGCCGCCGGCGGCGTTATCGTACCTCCCGCCGGCTATTTCGCCGCCATCGAGGAGGTCCTGCGCCGTTACGACATCCTGTTCATCGTCGACGAAGTGGTCTGTGGGTTCGGCCGCCTCGGCCGCTGGTTCGGGACCGAAACGTACAACCTGCACCCTGACCTGATGACCCTGGCGAAGGGGGTCACTTCCGGTTACGTCCCGTTATCGGCCACCCTCGTGTCGGAAAAGGTCTGGGAAGTGCTCTCCCAAGGGAGCGAACGCTATGGCGTCTTCGGCCACGGCTACACGTACACGGCGCACCCGTTGGCGGCGGCGGCGGCGCTGGCGAACCTCGCCATCCTCGACCGAGAGGGCCTGGTCGAACAAGCGGCCAAGCGTGGCGCCTATCTCCGCGAGCGGCTCCACGAGAGCTTCGGCGATCACCCGCTCGTCGGCGAAGTGCGCGGCGAGGGGCATATTGCGGCGGTGGAGTTCGTCCGGAGCCGTTCTCCGCTCCAGCGCTTCGACCCGTCGCTCCGCGTCGGCGCTCGGGTAGCACGGGCCAGCCGGGACCACGGCGTTATCACGCGTGCCCTGCCCAACGCCGACACGATTGCTTTTTCACCTCCGTTTATCGTCACCGAACCTGAGCTCGACGAGATGGTCGAGGGCGCCCGGAGGGGGCTCGACGATGTGGCGGCCGAGCTGGCGAGGGAATGACGAGCGCCGCAAGATGGCCGCGCTGCTGGGGCTGCTCGTCAACCCGGTCGCCGGGATGGGCGGGCGCGTCGGCCTCCATGGCACGGACGGGACGTCGCGCCTGGCCGAGGCCCGGCGCCGAGGCGCCGCCTCGGTAACTACGCCGAGGGCGAGGCGGGCGGTGCAGCGGCTCGCCGGCCGGGACATTGAGATCCTGGCCGCCCCCGGGGCTATGGGCGCCGATGTCATGGTGGCTGGAGGTGCCGAAGGGCGGACGCTGGAGATGCAGGTCGGGCCCGAGACCACCGCGGCGGACACACAACGCGCCGCCCGCCTGCTGGCCGACGCCGGCGTCGCCCTCGTCCTTTTCGCCGGTGGCGACGGGACGGCGGGGGACATCGTGCGGACTATCGGGCAACGAGTCCCCATCCTCGGCATCCCGAGCGGCGTAAAGATGCGCTCGGGAGTGTTCGCCGCCAACCCCGAGGCGGCCGGAGAACTGGCGGCCGAGTTCCTGGCCCGGGCCGAACGCCCGGTCGCCGCCGCCGACGTGGTCGACGTGGTGGAGGCAGGTACCGCGCCCGGCTTCCCCGGGCGGCCGCCAGACGTCGAGCTCCGGGGCCAGGCCAGCGTCCCGAGCCTCGGGGCCGGCCGGCTCCCCGGCCCCAAGAGCTCCTCCGTCCTGGCGTCGAGCGCCGCCATCGAGGCCCTGTGCCGGGCGGTAGCAGCCGAACTAAGCCCCGGCACGCTGTACCTCTTCGGGCCGGGGTCGACGACGGGCAGGATCCTGGACGTCATGGGCTTGCCGAGTTCGCCCCTCGGCGTTGATGCGGTGCAAGACGGTGCGCTCGTCGGCGCGGACCTGGGCGAGCCAGCCATCGTCGAGCTCATGGGCCTGTCGCCGAAGACCAAGTTGGTCCTCGGCGTGATCGGGGGCCAGGGCTTCCTGCTCGGCCGCGGCAACCAGCAGCTCGGCCCAGCCGTCCTCTCCCGTATCGCGCCGGAGGACCTCACCATCGTCTCCTCCGCCGACAAGCTCGTCGCCCTTCAGCCCCCTTTGCTCCGCGTCGATGTCGGCGACGAGGCGTCCTTCGCCTGGGCCACCGGGTTCCAACGGGTGCGCGTCGGGCCGAGCCGCTTCATGATGATGAGGGTGGCGGGGGCGGCGTGAGCTAGCCCAACAGAGGAAGCCGGAAAAGGAAACGCCAAAGAAAGAAAGGGCTCTACCCGTGCCACACCCCTATATGGCGAGCTCGGTGGACGCGTTGCGGCAGGAAATGCTGGCAGAGACCGGGGCCGCGACGATCGACGAGTTGTTCGTGCAAATCCCCGAGGCGCACCGTCTGGGGCGCCCGCTCGAGCTGCCGGGGCAACTAGCCTCAGAGGCCGCCCTGCGCCGGCACCTCGTCGAACTGCTCGGCCGCAACACGTCAGCCGAAGAGGTTCTCAGTTTCCTCGGCGCCGGCTGCTACCGGCACCATGTCCCCGCTATCTGCGACGAGATCGTGGCCCGCCAGGAATGGCTCACCTCAGTGTGGGGGACGTCATCGTCGGATTTCGGCCGCTTCCAGGCGTGGTTCGAGTACGCCAGCCAACTGGGTGAGCTCCTCGACCTGGATTTCGTGGGATTGCCGGTGTACAGCTGGGGCTGCGCGGCGGGCCATGCCCTGCGGATGGCCGCCCGGATGACGGGGCGGTCCACGGTGCTCGTACCCCGTGCCCTCGACCCCGAGCGCAAAGCGGTGATCGCCAACTACTGCGGCAACCAACACCTCGAACGCCATCTCGACGTCCGCAGCTTCGCCTACCGCTCTGAGGACGGGCGGCTCGACCTGGCCGACCTGGCCGGCCAGCTCACCGAGGAAGTGGCCGCCATCTACGTGGAAAACCCCAATTTCTTCGGCGTGATCGAGGACCAGGCGCAGGAAGTGGTGGAGGCGGCCGAGCGGGCCGGCGCCGAGGTGATCGCCGGTGTCGACCCGATCTCGCTCGGAGTGCTGGCGCCGCCGGGCGAGCTGGGCATCGGGCTGGCCGTGGGCACCACCCAAACCCTTGGCGTGCACATGAACGGAGGCGGCGGGGCCGGCGGTTTCATCGCCAGCCGCGACGAGGAACGCTACGCCAGGGAGTACCCCACGCTCCAGGTGAGCATCTCCGAGACGACCGAGCCGGGAGAACGCGGTTTCGGCATCTCCCTTTTCGAGCAGACCTCTTATGGGGCGCGCGAAGAAGGCAACGACTGGACGGGGAACTCCGTCTACATGTGGGCCATCGCGAACGCCGCCTTCATGGCGGCCATGGGGCCACGGGGCTTCGCCGAGGTCGGCTCGTCGGTCCTCCAGCGCAGCCATTACGCGGCGGCCCAGGTCGCCTCCGTCCCCGGCGTTTCGGTCCGTTTCCCGGCGGGGTTTTTCAAAGAGATCGTCGTCGATTTCGCCGGGACGGGCAGGCGAGTGGCGGAGATAAACGGCGCTCTCCGGGACCGCGGGATATTCGGCGGCCTCGACCTCTCGCCTTTTTACCCTGAGCTCGGAGAGAGCGCCCTGTACTGCATCACCGAGCTCCACACCCAGGGGGACATAGACCGCCTGGCCGCCACCCTGAGGGAGGTGACCCGATGACCACTGCGCCCGAGCGGGAGGCCGTCCCCAGCCCCGGGGCGCGAGCCGCGGCCGGCGCCGCCGGGGCGATGCCGGCGCCCCGCCGGTACCACGCCGCCGTATGGAACGAGCCGTTGATCATGGAACTGGGCCGGCCGGGCCGGCGAGGCGTCTTCGCTCCCGCCGTCGAGCCCGGGATCGGGGCGCTGGCCGGCGACCCCGGAGCATTGGTCCCGGCGGCGGCGCGACGCAAAGCACCGCCTGCGCTCCCCGAGCTAAGTGAATGGGAAGTCCTGCGCCACTACCTGCGCCTCTCGCAGCAGACACTCGGGATGATGGGGGTGAGCTTGTTCGGGACGTGCACCATGAAGTACAACCCGGCCGTCTCGGAGGCTCTGTCCCGGCTCCCTGAGGTGCGCGAGGTGCACCCGCTCCAGGCCGAGGAGACACTGCAGGGGCTGCTCGAAGTGGTGTACGGCCTCGACCTGGCCCTGCGGGAACTGTCGGGGATGCAGCAGTTCGTCTTCCAGCCGGGTGGGGGGGCTGATGCCTCGTACCTGCAGGCGTGCATTACCCGGGCCTATCACGATGCGCAAGGAGAGCTGTCGAAAAGGGTCGAAGTCATAACGACAATTCAGGCCCACCCGTGCAACTCGGCCACCGCGGCGGCGGCCGGGTTCAAGGTCATCACGCTCCCGTTGGAGGAGAAGGGATACCCATCGCTGGCCGCCCTCGAGTCGGCCCTTTCGGACCGTACGGCCGCCTTGTTCGTGAACAACCCGGACGACATGGGGATTTACAACCCGGAGATCACCGACTGGGTCGAAGCTGTTCACCGCGCCGGCGGGCTATGTTTTTACGACCATGCCAATTTCAACGGCGTGATGGGGAAGATCCGCGCTGCTGAGCTCGGTTTCGATGCGTGCATGTTCATGCTCCACAAGACTTTTGGCGCGCCCAAGGGAGGTGGTGGCCCCGCCGTCGGCGCTTACGGGTGTTCCGAGCGCCTGGCGCCCTACCTGCCCGGGCCGGTCGTCGTTCTCGAAGACGGCCGTTTCCATATAACGGAGCCGGCCGGCGGGGTCGGGAGAGTGCGCGAGTTCATCGGTAATTTCCCTCAGATCCTCAAGGCCTACGCCTGGGTCAGGGCCATGGGAGGGGAGGGGATCGACGAGGCCTCGGACCTGTCGGTACTGGCCAGCAACTACATGGGCGCCCGCCTGCGCCGGGTACCCGGGGTCACCCGTTCGCACCCGTCGATCTCCGGGCCGCGCATGGAGATGAGCCGTTACAGCCTCGAGACCCTTACGCGGGAAACCGGGGTCACGGCCGTAGACGTCCAGAACCGGATGACCGATTTCGGGATCGACGCCTTCTGGCTCAGCCACGAACCGTGGGTGGTGCCCGAACCCTTCACCCCGGAAGTCGGCGAAACATGGCCGAAGGAGGACATCGACGAGTGGCTCGCCGTGCTGGAGTTCGTGTGCCGCGAAGCCTATGACGACCCCGAGACCGTGCGGACCGCCCCCCACAACCAGTCCGTACACCGGGTCGACTCGGCCCACCTCGACGACCCTGGCGGCTGGGCGACGACGTGGCGCGCCTACCGCGCCAAACACGGCCGCGCTTGAGCCCCACGTGGCGGAGCTGGTCCGCTGGCCTTTGTAAGTTGAGGGTGGCCCGCAAGCCCGTCCGCCAATGAGGGTAGGCAAGCCCGGGGTCACCCCCGCGCCCGAGGACACGGCCATCGACTTTGAAGGCCGGCCGGTCCGGGCCCGTCGCGGCGAAAGCGTGGCCGCCGCCCTGATCGCTGGCGGTCACTACGCCTTCCGCCAAACCGCGACGACCGGGGAGCGCGGCCTGTTCTGCGGCATGGGCGTGTGCAGCGAATGCGCGGTGAAGGTCGGAGGCGAGGCCG
>JASHVH010000064.1 GCA_030039575.1 Acidimicrobiales bacterium
GGGCTACGGTGAAATGGGCCTGAACCCCCTCCCGTGCCCGGTGCGGGTGGCGGTCGCCGTCTGGCCGTGGGGGGCCTACCTGGGGGAAGAAGGCATCGAAAAAGGGGTCCGGGTGAAAATCAGTTCGTGGCAACGCCACGACCCCAACGCCATGCCCCCGGCAGCCAAAGGCACCGGCATGTACATCAATTCCTCGATGGCCAAGGTGGAGGCGCTGAAAGCCGGTTACGACGAGGCCATCTTGCTTTCCCCTCAGGGTTATGTGAGCGAGTGCACTGGCGAGAACGTTTTCGTCTACCGTGACGACCGGCTCGTCACCCCGCCTGTCTCCGCTGGAGCCCTGGAGGGGATAACCCAGAACTCGGTCCTCACGATCGCCCGGGACCTCGGTATCGAGGTGGAGCTGGCGAACGTGTTGCGTTCTGACCTGTACACCGCAGACGAAGCGTTCTTGACCGGCACAGCGGCTGAAGTCGTGCCTATCTCCTCCGTCGACGACCGGTTGGTCGGCGATGGCACGCCCGGCTCGGTCACCCGGAAGATCCAGGAAGTCTATAAGGGAGCCGTCCGGGGGCAGGTCGACCGCTACCGGCACTGGGTCGAGTATGTCAACTGAGGGCCCGGAGCCCGGCGTCACAAAACGGGAGTCGCCTGGGGCTGCCGGCGTGGCCCCAGGCGGGAAAGCAGACGACGGCCCGCGGCGGGTCGAGATTTTCGATACGACCCTGCGCGATGGCAGCCAGGCCGAGGGCCTCTCGCTTACTGTCGCGGACAAGTTACGGGTAGCCGAGCAGCTCGACCTGCTGGGTGTGCAGTACATCGAAGGCGGGTGGCCGGGGGCGAACCCAAAAGACAAGGAGTTTTTTGAACGCGCGGCTGCCGGCGACCTGGTGCTGGCCAATTCTCAACTGGTGGCCTTCGGCGCCACCCGGAAGGCAGGGGGGCGAGCCGAGACTGACCCGGTGATGGCCGAACTGGTCGGCGCCGGCACCGGTCATGTATGCCTGGTGGCTAAGTCGTCTCCCTGGCACATAACCGGAACACTGCGCACCACCACCACCGAAGCCCTCGACATGGTGGCCGACTCGGTGACGTACCTGCGCAACAATGGGAAGGCAGTCCTGGTCGATGCCGAGCATTTCTTTGACGGGTACGCGGAAGACCCGGCTTTTTCGCACGATTTCCTCCGCGTGGTGGAAGAGTGCGGCGCCACTCCTGTACTGTGCGACACCAACGGCGGGACCCTGCCCCACCAGGTGGAGCGAGTGGTGTCCGAGGCCCGCCAAATAGCCTCCGGCCACCTCGGCGTGCATTTCCACAATGATGCCGGTTGTGCCGTGGCCAATTCGTTGGTAGCTGTTCGCCGCGGCGCAGACCACGTCCAGGGCTGCATTAATGGCTATGGGGAGCGGACCGGCAACGCCGACCTGACGGCTGTTATTGCCAACTTGAGCTTGAAACTCGGCGCCGAGACCATAGGTGCCGAACGCCTCCCACTACTTACCCCCGTTGCCCGTCACATCGCCGAGATCGTGAATTTGGCGCCCAACCCACACCAGCCCTATGTAGGACTGTCGGCCTTCGCTCATAAAGCCGGGATCCACACCAGCGCCATCGCTCGGGCACCGAGCGCCTATTCCCACGTCGACCCGCAGGCGGTGGGCAACACCAACCGCTTCGTCCTCTCTGAAATGTCAGGGCGTTCGACCGTGGCCCTGAAGGCCGAGCAAATGGGCATCGAGTTGAGCGACGACGAGGTGGCTTATGTGGTGGAGCGGCTCAAGGAACTCGAACATGGGGGCTACCACTTCGAGGTAGCGGACGGGTCGCTCGAACTGCTGATGAGAGCGGCCACTGGTTGGAAACAGTCCTTTTACCGGCTGGAGTCGAACCGGGTCGTCACCGATCTGCGGGAGGACGGGACTTTCCTGACGGAGGCACGGATAAAGCTGTTCGTCGGCGACGAACGCATAATGGAGGTGGCCGAAGGCAACGGCCCGGTCAATGCCCTGGACGCAGCGCTGCGCAAAGCGCTTGGGCCCCGCCACCCGGAACTGGCCCGTATCCACCTGACCGACTTCAAGGTGCGCGTCCTGGATTCCGTGGCCGGGACGGCGGCAGTTACGCGCGTCTTGATCGACTCGACCGACGGCGACCGGACGTGGACGACCATCGGGGTGTCGGAGAACGTGATCGAGGCTTCGTGGGAGGCGCTTTCGGACTCGATCGTGTTCGGCCTGTTACACGCCGGGGCGAGAGAACACTAACCTAGGCCCGTGGCGCAACCCGACTACGTCCCGATCGTCTCATCTGACCAGGTCAGGCCCTTGAGCCGGCTGGAAGTCCCAGGCCCGTGGGAGCAGGACAGGCCGGCCGAGATCGTCTCGCTCCGCCAACCAACAGGGGCCCAGCTGGGTTCGACCGCCTCCGACCTGGGTTACGGCCTGAAGCTGGCCAACCTGGTGGCCGACCGGTCGGTGCTGAGCGAGGGTGAGCACCGCGACGACGTGGTCCTCGGCTGCTTCAGTTGCGGGGGCCGCCGGGCTTCGGTGTTCCATCGTGCGCCGGTCATCTACGACATGGAGTGGGCCTTTGCGCTCTGGGGGTACTGGGACTACCCGGACGGCCCGCCGGAGGATCTGGTCGCCTTCCGCAAGCCCATATTTGCGGGGGCCGGCCACGACTACTTCCGCCAGCGGGCGATAGCAGACTTGGTGCGTGAGCCCGCGCTCCGCCTTTCGCCCGATGACGTGCGGACCGGTATTCGCAATTGGAAGGATTGGCTGGCGCAGCCAGAGAAGTCAATCTGACCTCTCGCCCTGGCCGCCGCTCGTCCGGGCCCCACCGCAGTCCCAGAGCAAGCCCCATGGCAGCCCCCGGCCTGGTCCTTCTGCGTCCGTTTTGGGGCTGAAAAATGTGGTTGCGATTACCTTTTCAGCCCCAAGACACATTTGGCGCCCCAGAACCGGGGCCAAATAGCGGCCCCCGTTGCGCTTTCGTCATATGTTTGACCGTAAATTTGCCCAAGCCACGCCAAGAAGGCATTTCTGCGCCAACAGCGGCCGGCCCAAGCCCCTAAAGCCACGGACGAACAAAACGCCAGCCCAACAAAGGGCAATTGCGTCCGAGACGGCCGTGCTGTCATGTAGAGGGTCAGGTAGAGAGCAGGCCGGCCAGCGTTTCGAGGTCCTGCGGGGTAGCCACGTTGGCCCGAGCCGCGTCGGGGACGGTCCGCTTCACCATGCCTGATAGCTCGGTGCCGGGCCCCAGTTCCAGGAAAAGGGTGCCGCCCATGTCGGCCATAGCCAGTAGCGATTCGCGCCAACGGACGCGTGAGCAGAGCTGAGCGGAGAGCAACGTCCCGAAACCCTGGGAATGAGGTATGGCGTCCACGTTGGCCACCACCGGCCACGTCGAGGGGACGAACTCGACGGCGGCGAGGGCGTCGTCGAGCGGCGCTTGAGCCGCTTTCATCAACGGCGTGTGGAAAGCGCCGCCGACTTGCAGTGGGACCACCCGTTTCGCGCCCAGGCGGAGCGCCGCGGCGCCGGCCGCCTCCACGCCGCTCACTGTCCCCGCCACTACCACCTGGCCCGGAGTGTTGTCGTTGGCCACCCACGCGCCAGGAGCCTCTTCGCAGGCTTTGGCTACCCCGGCCAGGTCGAGGCCGAGGACGGCGGCCATCGTCCCGGGGCTCGCTTCCGCGGCCACCTGCATGGCTTCACCTCTGGCCTGCACGAGGCGAGCGCCCGCGCCCGGCTCGAGGGCGCCGGCGGCGACAAGCGCCGTGTACTCACCCAGGCTGTGCCCGGCCAGCGCTACGACACCATCGTCCCGGCTCTCCGGAGCCTCTTGCCCGCCCTTTTCGAGGTCGCGCAGTGGACCGGTCCTGGCCGCGTCCGAAATGATAAGGCTGAGGGCATAGGTCGCCAGTTGCGCGTTCCGGGTAGCGCGCAGGGCCTCACCGTCGGTGTCGAGCAACAGCTCCGAGACGTTGCGGCCCGCCATGTCGCTCAGTTGGGCGACCAGCTGCCACGATGGGTGCCCCAGCCACGGCGCGCCCATGCCAGGACGCTGCGAGCCTTGCCCGGGGAAGATAAGGACGAGCACGAGCCACGTATGCTACGCCCTTGAGCACAACCGCAGCGCTGGAGGTTGGGGCGATGGGCGCCGAGGACGCCAGTTTCGCCAACCTCGGTAAGCGGCGGTTCGGCGTGTACGTCCATGTGCCCTTCTGCCAACGCCGATGTGACTACTGTGCGTTCGCCACCTGGACCGGCCGGAACACCTC
>JASHVH010000065.1 GCA_030039575.1 Acidimicrobiales bacterium
GCCCGGGCCACCTCGAGGAGGGCGTCTCTCCGGCCCGCCGCGCTGTGCAACCACCGGAACCGGGCCTCTCCACTGAACATTTCGCTCTGAGCTACCACCTCGGGCGCCACCACGGCGGCCCGTGGGCCAACGTCCACCTGACCGTGGTCGGCGACCACCGCCAGGGCCGTGCCCGCCGGCATGGCCGCCAGCATCTCGGCCACCAGCCAGTCTGTAAAGACCAGCTCGGCGTCGTAGAGCTCGCCGAAACCGGTGGCGTGGGCTATCCGGTCAACTCCGTCGTAGTAGGCGTAGACGAGAGCCTCGCTCTCGAGAAGCAAGCGATGGACCAGCCGAGGGATACTCGACGGCACGTACCAGGGGACCTCTCGGGCACCCTGCTGGTGGGCTTGCGTAAACCCGCTGTTCGAGAAGTCCGCTTTGGTGACCACCGGTACTGGGACACCGTCGAAGGCCGGCCGTGGCTGTACGCCGCGAGGGGGTAGGAACTGCCTCGCGTCGCCCGATCGGGTGCTCCAGCGCAGCACGTTGAGCACCTCGTTCCCGCTCGGCCCGCTCACCACGAACTTGTACCCGACGATCCCGTGCGCCGCCGGCGTCATCCCCAACGCCAGCGAGGTCAGCGCAGTGGCGGTCGTCGTAGGAGCGACCGTGCTTATCGGGCCGCCTTCCAGGCTCGAAATGGTGGGGAGGAGGTGGGCCCGGGACTGGAGCTGCAGCCAACCCAACCCGTCCAGGACAAGCAAGACCACCTGCTCGGCCTCTTGCAATGGAGCGGGAAGCCAGTCAGGGCGCCTGTTCCGCGGGGCCAGCAGCGAGGGTACCAACGAGTTCAGGCAGGCACCGCTGTAGTCGGGGAGAAGGAGGGGCATCGGCACGACGACCGAGCCATGGCTGCTTCGCTGCGCCGCTTCAGTCGTTCGGGGGCGGGTCACCGTGCGGTCCATCTGGCCCGGTATCTCGCTCGTCATTTTCGGAACGCTAACTGACCAGCAGGCTTAACGACCTAAGCGCAAGGCGCAAGTGTGGAGCCGGCCCGCACTAAAATCGAGTGTATGAGGGTCTCGACAAGGGGTGACTACGCTTGTCGAGCTTTGTTGTCCCTGGCTTTGCACGGCGGCGACCAGCCCACCTCAGTGCGCGATATCGCCGAGCGCACAGGGCTCCCCCAGCCCTACCTCGAGCAAATCCTCCTCGCCCTAAAAGGGGCCGGTCTGGTGCGCTCTAAGCGCGGGGTCGGAGGCGGGTACGTCCTGGCCCGGCCGCCCGAGAAGCTCACGCTCGGCCAGATCGTGGCCGCCGTGGACGGGCCCATCGTGGTCGGCGATTTCGGTGAGCCGCACGTGGGCGGTGCTTGCAACCACGAGGGGCAGTGTGCACTGCTGGCGGTCTGGGCCGAGGTGGGCGATCACATGCGGGCTCACCTCGACTCGTACACGATCGCGGACATGGCGCGACGGGTAGGCGGGGGCAACCTGGCGTTCGCGCAGCCGGTGGCCCAGTAGCCCGTTCTCCGAACTGCCGCCATTTCGCCTACTCCTGGTCAGCGGCTATGCCGGCGACCCCGGCGACGGCCTCGGCGGGGAAGCCCAGCCCGAGAGGTGCAAGCACTTGTAAAAGCTCGGCTGGCGGCTCCGAGGTAAAGACGAGCGTCTTGCCCGTCACGGGATGGACGAAACCGAGCTCCGCGGCGTGGAGCCAGGGCCTGTCCAGGGCCGGCACTACCGCCCGAGCCGCGGCCAGCTGCTTGGGCTTCGAGTAGCGTTCGTCACCCAGTACCGGGTGCCCGATGGCCGCGAAGTGAGCCCGGACCTGGTGGGTACGGCCGGTCTCCAGGCGGCACGAGACGAGGGTCACCGGAACTGGGGTGGACGAACGAGCAACGGTCGAGTAACGCGTCCTGGCCTCACGGCCGCCCTCGACCACCGCCATCTTCAACCGTGCCGAGGGGGAACGTCCGAGAGGCGCTTCTACCAAGCCCTCGTCGGCCTGAAGCTCGCCGTGCACCACGGCAAAATAACGCCGCTTGACCGACCGGGCAGACAGTTGGGCAATGAGCCCCTCGCGTGCCGCCGCCGTCCGGGCGACCACCAGTAACCCTGAAGTGCCCTTATCAAGGCGCTGTACGATACCGGGCCGGTCGCTCTCCGGGCCGGCGGTCGACATATCTGGGAAAACACGGAGCAACTGTTGCACCAGCGTCCCCTGGCGGTTCCCCGCTCCTGGGTGCACGACCAGTCCCGCGGGCTTGTCCACCACAACCAGGTCCTGGTCGGCAAAGATCACTTGCGCCTGAAGCGGCACCGGCTCCTCGGGCGGTGCGTGCCGGGTGTCCTCCGTTCCATCGTGCTCGTGGGCACCCGCCTCAACCTCCAGCAGGTCACCGGCACGCAGGCGCCGGCCACCGGTGTTCAACGGAGAACCGGCGACCCTTACCCGCCCGTCCGCCACCCAGCGGGATGCCTGGGCCCGGCTGATGCCGGCGAGCAGAGCCAGAGCCCGGTCCACCCGCTCCCCGGCCAGCGCCGCCGGCACGGTGAGCCGCATAGGCCCCCTCAGGCCGCCCGGGCTCATCAGCGCAGCACGGAGGTGGAACGGCCCCTCAGCCGAAACTTCCTGCCGCACTTCGTGGTCACCGCGGCTCAGCTCCGCCTCCCGGGAGCCCACCTCCCGGCAGGCGGCCGGCCAGCGAACTGGAAGTGAGCGGCTTCTCGGGGGATGTCCCGGGCCGGGCCTCGTCATTGCTCCTGGCCGGCGAAAAGAACACCAACGCCACCACCACGGTCACTGCACCGACGGTTATGGAGGCATCGGCCACATTGAACGTGGGCCACCAGCTGACGACCTGGATGAAGTCCACCACCGCGCCGTGGTGGTGCCGGAAGACCCTGTCCGCCAGGTTGGACACGGCGCCGCCGAGAAGCAGCCCGAGCCCAACGATGACGGCAAGGTTGGCGCCGCCCTTGGCGGCCCGGCGAGAGAAAGCAACAACGCCAACTACCAGCCCGATGGCCACCGCCTCGATTACGGGCGAGGCTCCCGCGCCTAGCGAGAAGGCGGCGCCTCGGTTGAAGCCGAGCACCAGGTACATCGGGCCGATCACATGCCTGCGCCCTGTGACGCTCAGGTTGCGAAGTGCCCACGACTTGCTCCACTGGTCGAGGGCCACAACCGCAGAGGCGACCAGGAAGAGCAGGGCGGCACTGACGAACACTCGACGCGCCGGCCGGCCCTGGTTACCGGGGCCTTTGGAGCCATCCAGCGGCCCGGGCGAGCCGGCCAGGCTCACTGGCGACGGACCGACAGCCCTCCGCTTTTGCAAGATACGCACAGCCTGGCATGCGGGAGCGCTTCGAGCCGCGCCTTGGGGACCGGGTTGCCACAGCTCTCGCAGAAGCCATACGTCCCCTCGGCGATTTTGGCCAGGGCCGCATCGATCTCTTCGATGGCTGCCTGCGCCTGGGCAGAAAGGTGCAGGTCGAGCTCCCTGTCCACGTTGGCGGTGCCGCCTTCGCCGCCTTCCTCATCGAACTGGACATCGCCGGGTTCGTGCTCGAGGGCGAGCGCTTCGGCCTGCGCTCTCAGCTCCTCGGCCTGGCGGGTGTAGTTGTTGCGCTCAGCGATGAGCAGGGTGCGTTGGTGCTCGAGGAAGAGGTCCCGTTGCTCATCACCTGCGGTCCCGGCTTTCTTGGCCCGGACGGCGGCGACGCCGGCCCTTGCCGCCTGTTCAGGTTTAAGAGCATGCTCCGTCTTGGGAGCATGTTCAGCTCTGGGAGCGTGTTCCGTCTTGGCCGCATGTTCAGCCCCGGCCGCATGTTCAGCCCTGGCTGCATGTTCCGTCCTGGCTGCATGTTCCGTCCTGGGAGCATGTTCAGCTTTGGTTGCATGTTCCGCCCTGGGAGCCGGTTCCGACTTGGCAGCATGTTCAGCCCTGGCAGCGTGTTCCGTTTTGGGAGCATGTTCAGTCCTTGGAGCGTGTTCGGGCTTGACATGCTGCTTCGTGTGCTGCGACTTTGTGTCCACGGTTTCCTTCGGAGCCTCCCCCGCGCCCTTGACGACAGTGGAGCGCTTGCCAACCCCTGCCTTTCCCTCAGCTGAGGCCGGCGTCCTCCGGGGCCTTGTCCCATTGGCCTGCACCTGAGCAGCGAGGTCGTCTGGCTGGGTCTCGACCGTTCCTGGTTGCTTGGCTCTCGGCATTTCGTTGGCACCTACCCTTCCGCGGAGCGGCGAAGCCTATCACGCGTCCGGGGGCAACGTTCTATCACCGCCTGGCATTCCCGTAGGGCCGAGAACAAGTCTGCGTCGTGCTGACGCCGGCCCCCGCCTGGGGGCGTATACCGGACCGCGCCGAACGTCGGTTGGGGCAACCACGAGCCCGGTCTGCCGGTCCAGGATCCACGGGCTCTACTGGCCCAGGGCTGCTGGCGACGGCGCCGTCCTACTGGGGTCTCGCTGGCGCCATCTCACTGGCGCCATCTCACTGGCGCCGTCTGAACCGCCCCAGACCGCGCTCGTCGCCAAGGTCCTGCTCATTGAAAAAGCTGTCAAGCGCTCTCTCGTCAAAGGCCATGGTCTGGTCGCCCGGCGAGCTATGAGGTTCGTCGCCAACGTCTTCCGAGGGTGTGCTCGCTACGGTAAGGGCGCCGTTAGCCGCGGCAGCTTCACCATCTTCATCTGTTTCGGTGGGCAGAGCCGATGCCGGTTCCAAACCATCACCGCCGACCTCATCGAGCAAGCGGGAGTCCCATTCACCCGTGGGCGCATTGTCCTCATCGATGGCGCCGTCGTCTCCACTGGCGACCTCTGTAGGCGAACCGTTGTCCGTCTGTACAGTGGCCGTTCCCAGCGGCACAGCATCTTCAACCGCGTCCTCGGGCTCGCCAATAACGGGTGCTTCGCTCAGCAGACCGGCATTTTCGATGAGACCCTGGGCGTCCCGCATAACGGCCAAGAGGTGGCTGCGGTTCACATCGACCCAGCCGCGCAGCACCTCTACCTCTTGCTGAACCTGACGAAGCGTGGCTGTGGCCTCTTCCACTTTTGACCGGTTGTCGGCCAACGAGTCTTCATACGCCCGGCGGCCTCGCTCTTCCGCGTCGGCTACCAAAGCAACGGCTTGAGCCCTGGCCGCGGCAAGCAACTGGTCTGCATCGTCCCGAGCCTCCTTGACCGCCTGATCGACGGTGCGCTGGCCCATGAGCAACATCCGCTTCAGCGAATCATCGTTGACGGAAGCTTCCGTCGCTAGCTTTTCGGCTCGCTCCGCCCTCTCTGTGGCCTCCCGAAGGCGTTCCAAGAGCGCTTCCGCCCCGATAGCTGCTTGCTCCAAGAACTCGTCGACGTCCTCCGGATGGTAACCACCACGCGCCTTCTCACGGAACTGCACGTCGCGGAACACCTTCGGTGTCACTTCCATGGGCGACAATGCTAACAGCCACCGCCTTTCGGGCTCGTGACGCTAACCCTCAGCGCGACGGACGCCTTACCAACCCTTACAGGGCGCCTATATGGTCACTCGGTACAGAACGTAATTCGTGAGGACCCAAACGACCAGCAGGGCCACCATATAGGAGACGTCGAACATCCCCAGCGGGGGTATGACCCTCCTGAAGGGGGCCACGACCGGCTCCGTCACGACGCGCAACCAATGGTTTACGGTCCCGAGGGGTGAACCCGAGTGGACCGGGAACCAGGACAGCACCGCCCGTAAGACGAGGATCAGGAGGTAAATAACCCCGAGGGTGTAAAGGGGGTGATGCACGTACACAGGTAACTACTACTCCGCTACTACGTCCCGCTGTTGTTAAAAAGCTGCGCTCCGGGAGTGAGCAGGCGACGGGGTAGCGACTTGCGCCGCCGCCAGCTTCCCTTAACCACTGTAGGTTCCCGCCACGGGTAGGTACCCGTCACCTATGGGTACCCGTCACGAGCGGTAGAGCCCCCGCTCCTGCAGACGGCGTTTTTCCTCGGCTGATACTTCGACGTTGTTGGGCGTCATCAAAAAGACCTTGTCAGCCACCTTGTCCATCGTCCCGCCGAGCGCATAGGCCACGCCACTGCAGAAATCGATCATACGGTGGGCCAACTCCCGGTAGGCGTTACCGAGGTTGACGATGACCGGCTGGCCGGTGCGGAACCGGTCCGCAATTTCTTGGGCGTCCGCGAACTCAGAGGGGGCGGCCACGTGGACTCGCGGAGCGGGGCCGGGCGTCGGCAAAGAACGGAGTGTGGCCGGGGCGGCCCGCAGATTGATGGGAGCTCCGGGCTCGTGGCCATCACGAGGGAGGGTCCTGACGGCCGGCGATGCTTGGGGGACGGTCTCGAGGACCTCACTGCCTCTCCTGGCCGTCGCCGCCTGGGGTGCTGGCGCCGGCGCCTGCCCCTCATCGTAGGCCTCGTAGTCGTCGTACTCCTCAGCGTCGGCCAACCCGAGCCACATCAACATCTTCTTGCCTGTTCCCGGCATCACTCCTCCTAAACCCCCGCCAAAAAACTACCCTGACGGTGGGACCCTATCGGCGGATGCCCCCTTCTTGTACTCAAATCACACTGTGACCTGCAACTCCAGGACCACAGTGGGCATGGGCCGACGCCTTCCGGCTTACGAAGTCGCTTCTCGGCGGTCCCCCTACAAGACTAGCCCGGTCACGCCGGCAGGTTGGGTATCCGCTCCAGGACGCGTCCCGAACAGGGCGCGCCCGAGGCGGACCATCGTCGCCCCCTCGGCCACCGCGAGTTCGAAGTCGCTGCTCATCCCCATCGACAACTGGCTGAGCCTGAGGGAACTGGCGAGGACGGCGACACGATGAAAGCTCGCCCGCACCTCTGCCGGGGTGGCACGAGGTGGTCCCACCGCCATCAGGCCCCTTACGTCCAGCCCGAGGCCGGCTGCATAGCCCACCAAACGGGGGACTTCGGCGGCGGGGACACCGTGGCGGTGACCGCTGTCAGCCAGCTTTACCTCGACCAGTACAGCTGCGCCGGGGCACCGTTTCGCCAGTGCATCGGCGCCGCCCGCACTTTCGAGCCCCTGCCAGAGGTAGACGTACGGTGCCAACCGGGCCAGCTTGTTGCGTTGCAGTTCGCCAAGGAAGTGCCAGCGCACCCCGGGCGGCGCCACACCGGCCTTGCTCAGCATTTCCTGGGCGTAGTTCTCGCCGACGTCCAGCAACCCGGCCCTGACCGCAGCTGTG
>JASHVH010000066.1 GCA_030039575.1 Acidimicrobiales bacterium
TCCACCGGGGCTGGAGGGTGGAGAAAACATGGATGCCCCGGTTCCCGGTCGTCTTGGGCCGGGCCACGACGCCCAGCTGCTCGAACAGTGCCCGCACCTCATGGGCGGCCTCCTGGACCATCGGGAACGTGACGCCGGGGGTGGGGTCGAGGTCTATGCGCAACTGGTCGGCATGAGCGAGGTCCGCGGCATGTGAAGGCCAGACGTGGAAACCGAGGCAGGTCAGGTTGACGGCCCAGAGGACATGGGCCAGGTCCCGCGCCACCAAGGCCTGAGAGGTGGTGCCGTTAGGGGTTGACACCTCCACCGTTTCCAGCCAATCCGGGTGCCGCTCGGGGACGCGCTTCTGGAAGAACGACGGTCCCGTGGCGCCATTGGGGAACCGCTGCAGCAGGACGGGGCGGCCGCCCATGGCCCGCATCAGCGGTGCCTCGACCGCCTGGTAGTAGTGGACCAGGTCGAGCTTGGTATCCCCCCGCTCAGGGAACATCACCTTGCCGGGGTGGCTGATGTTCAGCTCTCGGCCGGCCGCTTCGACCGAAACCTCGTCGCCGTCGTCGCGGTTCGCGCTCACGTTCACGACTGTAGGCGGGCCCGGCAGGGGGATGGCACAGCCGTGAGAGCCCCCGGCAAAGTTTTGCTCAGGCCTTGAGCCACGAACTGGGAACGAAAAGTGTCGTCTGGCGCACTTTTTCGTTCCCAGTTCGGAGCGGCACATGCGTTACTTGTGGCCGCGCATTACCTCGATGACAACCGAGTCATCAAGGCGCCCGAGGCCGGCCCGGCGGCCGGCCAGGTAGATCTGCTCCGCCGCCTCGGCCATAGGCGTCGAGAAGCCCGCCTCCCGGGCGGCCCCCATCACCAGGCCCATGTCCTTTACGAAAATGTCGAGCGCGCTGCGGGGCGGTTCGAACTTCTCCTCCAGCATCCGGGCGCCACGGTCCTCGAACATAAACGACGCTGCCGCACCGTGGCGCAGGACTTCCCAGCATTCCCGGGCGTCGAGGCCGAGCGCCTCGGCGAAGGCCAGGGCTTCGGCGGCCACGGCGATATGCACCCCGCAGAGGAGCTGGTTGACCAATTTCATGCGTTGGCCGTCGCCCGGTGTAGGCCCGACCACGACTATGGTGCCGGCCAACGTCGCCAGCAGCGGGCGGACCTTTTGGACGGCGGCCTCGTCACCGCCGACCATGGCCAGCAGTTCACCGGACCGTGCTCGGGCGGTACCGCCGGAGACCGGCGCGTCCACAATGGGCGGGCCGCTGGGGCCGAACCGTTGCGCCCAGGTTGAAATTGCGTCCGGCCCGACCGTGGCCATGATGAGGACGGTGGCCTCAGCACGGAGCGACCCTCCGAACCCATCCGGGGAGAACAGCACCTCCTCGGCCTGCTCGGGTGTGGCCACCATGAGCACGGCCACGTCGGCGCCCTGGACCGCCTGGCCGGCCGTGGCCGCCGGGTGAGGGCCGCTGGGCCCGGCGACAGCCGAGAGGCGGTCAGGATCGTTGTCGAAAGCGACGACGTCGAACCCGGCGGCCACTGCTCGCCCGGCCATCGGGGCGCCCATGGCGCCCAGCCCCACCCAGCCGACGTTCAGGCTTCCGGCCATCGATTATCGGGCCCGGTTAAAACTGGAGGTTTCCCCTGGGGTTTCATGCCGCCGCCTCGAGTTGCTTGACGGCTTGCGAAAGACTTTCTTCGGTACCTACGTTGCCGGCAAAAACAACGTAGGGCATCCCTACCGCTCCGGCGTGTGCCGTGACGGGCCGGAAAACCGAGATAATGCCCCGGGCCAATTGCCCGATAACGACCGCTCGACGGATACCAAAACCCCGGACCGCCACGTCGTGCGAGGTTATGCCGCCCTTGGCAATTACCCAGGCGGGCTCGTGACCGCGCAGCGGCGACAGAGCATCTGTGAGCGCCAACGAGACCTGACGGGCGATGGCCAGGTCGTCGTCTTGCCCACCGCCACTAACGACCGAGCGGCTGCTCATTAGGAGCACATTTGAAGTGGCTAGGGCGGACGCCACCCGGTCGGCGACCGCCTGCACGTGGGCCGAGCCGGCCCCGGGGGCCACCACCTTGGCCACGTCGAGCTCGACCTCGACCAAGGCGTGGTCCGCGGCGGCCTGGGCTACTTGTTGGTTCGTCAGTTTTGTGTGGGAGCCGACGATGACCAGCCCGTAACCCGGCCGCCGCTCGCCCGGCCAAATTTCGGTCGCCGACAGCGGTTCGTTCTGGGCCAAGCCGGCGAGAACGGGGACAAATGACGGTGCCGTCCGGTACAGGAACGACTTCCCGGCGGCTTCGAGCCGGGCCGCCGCCAGCGCCACGACTTCGTAGTCCGCGTACTCCAATCCGTCTACGACCACGAACTGCAACCCTCGCAAACGTGCAAGTAACTCCGACACCCGCTGGGGCCCGCCGACCCTGATGTCCTCTATCCCGATGCTCACCACGTCCGTGGCCCGCACTCGTCCCCCGCTCTTTTCCGCCACGAACTCGCGTAGGTCTGATGCCGTGTAGCCGAAACTGGAGTCGCGGGCGAATTCTGTCTGCCCCACCGGCACGAACTCCCCGGAGACCCTGGCCCAGTGGCGCCCCCCGACCGTGACTCGACCCGCTTCGAAATAACCCGGGGCCAGCAAGACGGCGTCGTATTCCCGCCCCATGACGGCTCGGTGAGCGTTGTTCAACGCCTCGACCTCACCGAACAGGTGGCCCCGGAGCGTCGAATCGCTCCTGCTTACCACGGCCAGGTGCAGGCCGGCAGTCCGGCAGTACTCGAGCGCCGCGGTACCAATATCGGTATTCATTTGAGCCGCCGTTCGAGGGTCGAGGCTGCGGGAATTAGTGAGCACGAATGCGCAGGATCCCGGGCCCCGAAAGGCCTCGGCCAGCTGGTCGACGTCGAAATCGAACAGGACCGACACGTCGTGCACGGCCTGAGATCCGGTGGCGTCGTCGTCGATCACAAGGAGGCGCCGGTCCGGTCCGCCCGACGCCCCTACTTGAGCACGCGCACCCGCAATGACCATCGGAGGCGGGACAGCGGGCCATGGGGAAATACCGGCAGGAAATAACCGATTTGATGCCTGGGCCACCGTGTTACCCTAACCGCCGGCCCTGGGCGGGGTCGCGCCTGCCGACGAGTAAAAGCGGCGCGCCTGGGACGGCTCCTTAGTTCGGCTAAAAGGGCCCAAAGCGCTGAGGCTCGGCGGCCCAGGCCAGTTCGCCTCGGCGCCACACCTCGGCGACGACCGGCGCCCCCGGCCGGTACGCCAGGTAGAGGTACGAGGGGGCGTCGAGCACCACCAGGTCGGCCCGGGCGCCGATGCCGAGGTGCCCCACGTCGTCCCGGCGCAGGGCCCGGGCGCCTCCCAGAGTGGCCGCCCGGAGAGCCTCGTCGACGGTCATCCCCATCTCGCGCGTGGCCAGCGCGATGCACCACGGGATGCTCGTCGTGTAACTGGTGCCAGGGTTGCAGTCGGACGCCAGGGCCACGGTGGCGCCGGCATCGAGGAGGCGCCGGCCATCCGCGTAGGGCGAGCGGGTGGAGAACTCAGCCCCTGGGAGCAGCGTGGCCACCGTGGGCCCGGCCGACAGGGCGTCGACGTCCGCAGGAGCCAGGTGGGTGCAGTGGTCGGCCGAAGCGGCGCCGGCCTCCACCGCCACCCGGACCCCGGGGCCCGCCCCCAGCTGGTTGGCGTGGACCCGGCCTACGAGCGAACGGCGCGCCCCCGCTCGCAACACTTCGCGGGCCTGGTCGGCATCGAAGGCGCCCACTTCACAAAAGACGTCGACCCAGCGAGCGTGGGGGGCACAAGCGTCGAGCATGTCCGTGCAGACGAGGTCCACATAGTCGTCGGGGCGCCCGGCGAACTCGGCCGGCACGGTGTGCGCACCAAGGAAGGTGGTGTCTTCGGTGTGGTCCTTCGCGATGCGAAGGCTGCGTTCTTCGTCGTGGGTGGTGAGCCCATAGCCCGACTTGCACTCGAGGGTCGTCGTCCCCGAGCTCTGGGCCTCCGCGGCGAGGCGGCTCACCGTGGCTTCCAGCACGTCCTCGGGGGCCGCCCGGGTGGCCGTCACTGTGGCCAGGATCCCCCCGGCCTTATAAGGGCGCCCGGCCAGGCGGGCGGCGAACTCGGCGCTGCGGTCGCCGGCAAAGACGAGGTGGGTGTGGCTGTCCACGAACCCCGGTACGATCGCCCGTCCGCCGACGTCGACAAGGCGGTCGCCTGTCCCCTCGGGGGCCTGGCCCGCGCCACCCACCCAGGCGACCCGGCCGTCCACCGCGACGAGGGCACACCGCTGCCGGAGCCCGAGCGGCCCGTCGCCCAGCAATGGGTCGTTGGTGACCAGCGCCCCGATGTTGTCGAAGACGACTGAGCTAGCCGGGGCGGCAGCGCCGGCGGGAGCCGGAGGGCTCACGGCTGGGTCAGGGCGTTGATGGCCAGACGGAGCGCCCCGGCGACGTCCCCCACCAGGAGATGCCGCCCGCCGGCAACTACGGGCCGTCCTGCGACCACGACATCGGTGACGTCGCCGGGCCCCGCGGCAAAAACCGCCCCCTCGACCAGGAAATCCTCGGTTATCCCGGCCAGGCCCGGGCCATCGAGCGAGATGGTCACAAGGTCGGCGGGAGCGCCGGGGCCAAGACGGCCGCCCGCCCGTTCCCCGAGGGCGCGGCACCCGGCGGCGGTGGCGGTTTCGAGCAACTGGACGGCATTGAAGTTCCCGCGGCGGCGCGACGCCAGCCGCTCGTTCATCTCGAGCCCCCTCATCTCCTCGAAGGGGTCGACCACCGCCTGGCTGTCGCTGCCCAGCGAGAGCGGCGAGCCCAAAGCGAACAGGCGCCGGGCGGGGCCGATCCCGTCGCCGAGGTCGCGCTCGGTCGTCGGGCACATGTAAACCCCGGTGCCGGACTCGCCCAACGTCTTGGCGTCAGCGTCAGAGAGGTGGGTGGCGTGCACGGCGACCGACCTTGGGCCGACGGCGCCCGCCCCGTCCAGTAACTCCACGGGGGTGGCACCGTAGGCGGCCAGCGCCTCCTCGTTCTCGGCGGCCTGCTCGGAACAATGGAAATGCAGGAGGGCCGACCGCTGCCTGGCCCAATCGGCCACCAGCCGGGCGGCGGCCGGTGGCACCGCCCGGACCGAGTGGATGGCCGCCCCGACGACGGCCCCGTCCACCCTGGCGAGCTGTGTCGCACGTTCGGCCCACTCGTCGACGTCCCTGTCCGCAAAACGGTGCTGGGCCCCTTCGACGGCCCGGCCGGGGCCGGCTTCCAGGTAGCACGTGTCGAGCAGGACCAACCTCACCGCGGCCTCTTGCGCCGCGGCCAGGAGAGCCCGGCCCATCTCGTTCGGGTCGCCGTAACGTGCCCCACCGGGGCCGTGGTGAACGTAATGGAACTCGCCTACTACGGTGAAGCCCGCCAGCGCCATCTCGGCGTACACGGCCCGGGCCAGAGCGAAATAGCGCTCAGGGGTCAGTAGCTCCGCCACCGAGTACATCATCTCCCGCCACGTCCAAAAGTTGCCCTGGCCCCGTTGCGCCCGGCCACGGAGAGCCCGGTGAAAAGCGTGGGAGTGGGTGTTGGCGAAGCCGGGGAGCGTAAGCCCGGCCAGGTGCCTGGCGCCATGTGGCCGGCTCCCGCCGGTCGAAACGGCCTGGATGGTCCCGCCGTGCACGTGGACGGTTACCCCCGCGGCGGCGGTCTCGGCCCCGAGCCAGGCGTAGTCGCAGTAGTACTCAACCGGCGGGTCGGTGGAGACGGGCATCAGCGACGGACCGGCCGGAACCCCGGGGGCCGGCGGAGGTGCTCCGGTCACGCCAACTCGCCCGTAATTTCCTCCACCGCGTCGACGACCTGGCCGGACCGGACGAGCCGGGTGGCCGCTTCCAGCTCGGGGGTTACGAAACGGTCGGGCCCAGCGCCCGGGACGGTCCGGCGCAGCACCGCCACCGCCGCCGCCGTCGCCGGGGCCGAAGTCAACGGCGCCCGCAGTTCGATGGCGCGGGCGGCGGCCACCAGTTCCACGG
>JASHVH010000067.1 GCA_030039575.1 Acidimicrobiales bacterium
CCGGACAGCGCTGGCGATGGCCGTCGCCGCCGCCCTTTTGGGCTCCCCGCTGGAGATTTACGCCGCATCGGCCACGCCGCCCGACGCACAGCCGGACGCCGTGGCGCCGGCCAGCCTGCTGAGCAGTTCCTCGGTTGGCGACCCGAGTTGCGACCAGGCCACGCCCCCCTCGGGTGTGAGCGCGTCTCGGGGGCTGAAGGCCGACGCTGGGCTTCTGGCGGACGACGACGGCCCTTCCCTGCTCGGGTTCCTAGGCAGCCTTGGCAGCGGGGCCATCGAGTACGCCGAGGATGACGGTCTTGGTTGGGCGCTGAGCTTGATGGGGGTCCAACAACCGGGGGTCGACGCCGCCCAGGTCTCCTCGGAGCTGAGCAACATCAGCACGCAGCTCAGCTCTCTGTCGCAGCAGGAGCTCCAGGACTGCGACGCCGTTCAGGCCGCGCTCATCGCGCTCAAGGACGAAGTCGAGCAGCGCGCCTATAACGATCAGGTGGTGCAGATGGACCAGTACGTTGCCGATGTACAGCTCTATCAGCAGGATTTCGACCAGGTTGTGCAGGCTCTGCAAGTGAACGGCGGCTACGTCAGCGCCCTCAGTGCCAACCTGAGGGAGGACCTCGAGGCGATGGTCTCGGGTGGTCAAGATGGGCTCCAGTGGGACATCTACGAGATCAACCGCACCGAGGGCGGCGGGTCGTCGACGTCCGACAATATGCTCCAGCAGTTCGGCAAGGTCCTCACCGACGACTTCGGCTACGACCCGTACCAGGACCACATCTTCCCAGCCGCGTTCGCGGACGCCGGTTTCGCCCAGATGGCTTACTACGCGGGCATCGTGGACCAGGCGGCTTACCTATACGCGAATGTGGCTCACCTCAGGTTCAGTGTTGGCAAGTACCACCACCCCGTCGATGCCAGTGCCAAAGCCGACCTGGTCGTGCTCCTCAACCAGGCGCAGTCGGACCTCCACAGCTGGACCGTCGCTTTTTCCGACGGCCCATCCGGCGACGGGACGCAAAACTGGGTGAGCCAGGGCAACGACCAGGCCATAGGTGGCCCCATCCCCGCCGGCACCGTGCTGGACTACCGCGTCCAGGCCGCGCCTATGCTGTGGACGGACAACCCCGTAGCCCTCGACGGCTACCCGGCCAACCCTGCCCCGTACTACTGCGCCACCACGGCTCAGTTCTGCTACGCCGACCTGTACAGCGACGCGGTGGCTGGCGATATCGGCGCCACCTCTTTGGCTCTGCCCTCCCCGGAGTCCCTGTCGACCATGGTCGAGGGCTACGACGGCCTGAGCGGTTGGCGGATCCCAACCGTGAGCGACTGGTCCACCCTCGAAGCGGGCGCCACCGGTGGCCTGAGCAGCTGGGGGGCGGCCCACCAGCTGGACATGTTCGGGGCACAGCCTTTTGCGTCCTATTACGGAGGAAAGCAGAGCACCGTTGCGGCCATCGCCCCGGTGCTGGCCGCCACTGGCACCAACCAGGCCAACCGCAACTACGGCGTGCTCACTTCCACGGACCCCACGTCGGACGCTCTCACCTTGGAACAGCCCGTCCTCGGGCCCTCGGGCGACAACGACCAGGCCGGACGGCTTTTCCTCGTGCTCGACTACCAGCCCACCCCGGACCCGACGCCATTTTCCGGCTCCCCGCCGGGTGCCTCCCACCTGACCGGCGAGCCTGGGCGTAACCCCGTAACGGTCTCTAATGCCCCGTCGCCGGCCAAGCCGGTGGTGGCCGACCCCGCACCAGCACAGGTCCCCGGGCCGGCCACGTACACCGACCCCGGGACGTGCTCGGACCTGGCCAGCGGTCAGTCCTACACGGTCCCGGCCGGGGTGGCCGCAGTGCAAATAGCCGCTACGGGTGGGGCAGGCGCCGCCGGCACGTTGAAGGGCGCCGTCAACTCGGCCGGCGGGCTGGGCGGCCTGGTGAAGGCCACGGTGCCCGTCACGCCCGGCGAGGTCCTCTACGTCCAGGTGGGCGCGGCCGCCCACGGGACGACAGGAGGGTCGGGCGGGGGAGCCAACGGTGGCACCACTGAGTCGCTCTATTCCGGGGACTCGAGCGGTGGCGGCGGCGGCGCCTCGGGCGTCAGTACGACCCCCAACTGCACGCACTGGCTGGCCGTGGCCGGCGGCGGCGGCGGCGGCGGGAGCGCCCTCGAACTCCGGATCGAGAAAGACGCGACGTCCCTCAACGGTGGCCGTGGGGGCGATGCCTGCCCCGTCACGGGCAGCTCTTGCGCTGTAGCCACCCCCGGCGCCAAGGCGTCCCTCCCGCAGTACGACGAAGGCCTGGGCCGCCCCGGCGCAGCCGGCTCGGCCGCCCCGGACAACCAGGGTGGTGCCGGCGGCAACAACCCTAACGGCTCGGGTGGTGCCGGTCCCGGCAGCGCCGGCGCCTACTTCGCTGGGGGGGCCGGCGGTAATAAGCCGGGTAACGGCTCCCAGGGTGGCGGAGGTGGCGGCGGTGGCGCCGGCTACTACGGAGGCGGAGGTGGCGGCGGTGGCGGGTTCGACGCCGCCGGCGGCGGGGGGGCCGGCGGGGCCAGCTTCGCCATCCCGGGCGCCTCTGACATCAGCTTCGGAGCCGGTGCCGCCGGCCAGAACGGTTCGGTGACGATCACTCCCGTCGCCAAGACCACTCCGCCCCTTAGCCTCTCGGTGTCTACCACCGGCCTGGCTTGGGGCCAACCGCTCGCCCTCACAGCCACTTCGGCCCCGGCCGCCACCGGCAGCGTCGGTTTCTACGACGACGTGAACGGTGGTTGCGAGGACAGCACCACTCCCGGGGCCGTCTGCTTGGGCCTTGGCACCGCACCTCTCCAGGACGGCCAGGCCGTCCTCAGCAACGCACCCCAGCTGGCCGTGGGCACTCACTACCTGCACGTCTCGTACGGAGGCGACACCCATTACCTGGCCAGCGACTCCACGCCGGTCACGGTCACGGTGTCGAAGGCCGTGCCTCAAATGGCCCTCACCGTCAACGGCACTGTGTTCCCGGTGGGCGGGGCCCCCGTCTCGCTGGTGTTGCAGCTCCCAAGCGATGCGACCGGTTCAGTGGGCTTTTACGACAGCGCTCTGCCCGGCCCGGACAAGGGGATCGGTACCGCCCCCATAGTGGACGGTACCGCCACTCTTACTACCCTCAGCGTGCCCCTGGGGGCCGGTTCGCATTCCCTCTATGCCTGGTACGGCGGTGACAGCCACTACGAGGGCGGCGGGTCGAACGCCGTGGCCGTCACAGTCACCCCGATAACCAGCACGCACAGCTAGAGCTCGTCCGAGCGCCGGCCCGAAAGGCCCAGCTATTTCCGAAGGCGTAAAGGGCGAGTTCGGCGGGCTCCACGTCCCGACGCCACCGCCGGTTCACCGGCGGTGGCAGTGGGGGCGCCAAACTACGGGATTGCCGTGGGGCGCCCGCCGTCGCGATATTTCAAAGTTATGGCATGAGGCCCTTTTCGGCGCCTCGCCCACACAATCGCACACCCCGAAATCTCCAAATGAAAGGGACCAAAATGCTGGCCAGAATTTTCGACCGCCACCTCGACGCCCGAAATGAAGAAAAACCTGGCGGGCGCCGCTCCGGCTTCAAAGTAACGACAAGGGCCAACCTCGCCGGGTCGGGCTTGGCGGTGGCGGCCACGCTGGCCGCTTTGGCTTCCCCGCTCGGGATGGGCGTGTCTGCGGCAACGCCGCTCAAGGACACGCGCGTGACGTCGTCCAGCCCCACGTGCGCCCCTCCGACGACCGGCGCAGGCACGCTCACGACTACGGGCGACCTGCAGGCTGGCTCGTCACTGCTCGGGGACGACGCCGACCCGCTCGGCATCATCGGGATCCTGGCGGACGGGGCCGAAGGCTTTGCCGAAGACGACGGCCTCGGCTGGTTGCTGAATTTGCTGAGCGGCGACCAACCCGGTGCCGACGCCGCCGCGATCCAGTCACAGGTCAGCACGATCGATTCCCAGATAAGTTCGTTAGCCGAGCAGCAGTACCAGGACTGCCAGGCGGCCCTATCCGCTATCAACAATGCCGTTAATGTGGCGGACCAAGGCTTTTACGACGACGAGGCCACCGATATCGGCAACTACGTAGCCACCATCCAGAACTACCAGACCGACTTCAACGAAATAGCCGTCGCTTTGCAGGCCAACGGAGGCGTTGTCAAGGACCTCGACTCGACCTACCAGCAAGACCTGACGGACATGCTGAGCGGCACGCCCTCTGGCCTGCTGGGCCTCGTCGACCAGATCAACGACGTGGAGGGGACGGCCCAGGGGCAAACCGACAACCTGGTGCAACTGTACGCGAAGATCCTGACCGAAAACTTGGGCTACGACCCGTACCGAACCCACATCTTCCCGGCCCAGTTCGTCAATGCCGCTTACGAACAGCTCGACTACTACGCCGACGCCGTGGACCAGGCCGCTCTGCTGTACGCCAACGTCGCCCACCTGACGGCCAAGGCCGGGACTTCGAGCGCCACCAGCATCATCGCCTTCCTCAATGTCGCGCAGGCCGACATCCACAGCTGGAGCGTTTCCTTCTCCGATGGGCCGCCCGGCGACGGGACCGCGAACTGGGTGAGCCAGGGCAACAACCAGGCTATAAGCGGGCCGGTCCCGGACGACACGGTCCTTGATTACCGCATCCAGGGCCACCCGATGCTGTGGACGGACAGCCCCGTGGCTCTCCCCGGTTACCCGGCCAACCCTGTTCCGTACTACTGCGCCAGCACGGCACAGTTTTGCTATGACGACACCTTCGTCGGTGGTGACGCCATCGGCGCCAGCAGTCTCGTGCTGCAGTCGCCGGAGCCCCTACCGACCATGGTCGCCGGCGACGACTATGACGGCCTGTCCGGCTGGCGGATCCCCACCCTGGCCGACTGGCGGGACCTCCAGGCCGGCGCCACCAGCGAGCTCACCGTTTGGGGCCCGGCCCAGCATTTCGACATGTTTGCGCCAGTACGGGTCACTTCCCACGTGGGTGGCAAGGACATTAGCTGGGACGTCATCCCGCCGGTTCTCGCGGACACCGGTGGGGCCAGCGGTCCTTACGGCGTCCTGGACTGGTACCCCGGGACACCGACCCTCACTCTGGAGCAGCCTTCATTCGGCGGCAACACCGAAAACGACATCGCTGGCCGCTTGTTCTTGGTCCAGGATTTCCAGCCCGCGTCCACGCCGGCCCCATTTTCCGCCCCGACGCTGCCCGCTCCCCGGCCGGCACCTGCAAAGGACCACGTGACTGCCACCCCGTCCGCCGGTGAGGTCGCTCAGGCGGTGCCGTCGGTTGGCAGTACGGCCCCGGCCCAGGTGGCGGGCCCGACCTCCTTCTTCAACCCTTCGCCTTGCTCGAGCACCAATTCCTACACGGTGCCGGACGGGGTGTCCGCCGTACAGATCGTGGCGGTCGGCGGGGCCGGGGCGCCGGGCGCACTCGACGGCTCCCCCGGCGCCGCCGGGGGCGGCGGCGGCCTGGTCATCGAGACGTTCCCGGTCACCCCGGGCGAGACCCTGTACTACCAAGTCGGCGGTCACGGGGTGGGTGGCCAAGGGGGCATCGGCGGCGGCGGCAACGGCGGTGGCATCGCCGACCGCTTCGGCGACGTTAGCGGGGGCGGCGGAGGCGCTTCCGGGGTCAGTTCCACTCCGGACTGCTCGCAGTGGCTGGTTGTAGCGGGCGGCGGCGGGGGCGGCGGGAGCGGGCTGTATTTCCCCGGCGACCGCGACGGTGACCCTCCCGTCAGCGTGCCGGGCGGTCAGGGCGGGAGCGGCTGCCCGGAAACCGGCTATTCCTGCCAGGCCGCCACCGCCGATACCAGCAACCCCGAGGGTGGCACGGTGGGCCAGCCCGGCCAGCCCTCGCCCAACAACGTCGGTGGTAGCCCCTCGGGTGGCACGGGGGGGTCCCTGACCGGTGGCACTGGCGGGACCTACCAAACCGAGCTTCAGGGTGGCGGCGGTGGCGGCGCCGGCTATTACGGCGGCGGCGGTGGCGGCGGCGGCGGCTTCGATGCCGGCGGAGGTGGCGGGGCCGGGGGCGCCAGCTTCGCTGTCCCGGGCGGCTCTGGCATCGGCTACTCCGTGGGGGCGGCCGGGCAGAACGGCTCGGTCACGTTCACCCCGATAGCCGCGGCTGCTGCGCCCATCAGCGTGTCGGCTTCTAGCACCAGCCTGACCTGGGGTGAGCCGGTAACCTTGACCGCCACCTTGCCAGCCAACGCCACCGGCACCGTGGGCTTCTACGACGGTGCCCTGCCGGGACCGGACAAAGGCATCGGGACCGCCCCTATCCAGCACGGCACCGCCACCTTGGCCAACCCCACCATCCCGCTCGCCCTGGGCACGCACTCGCTGTACGCCTGGTACGGAGGGGACAGTCACTACCTCGGAGGCGGCTCCGCCCCGGTAACGGTCACCGTGTCAAAGGCCACCCCGTCCATGACCTTGACGGTCGACGGCACCGATTTGTCAGCCGGCGAGGAGCCGAAATCTCTCGTCGTGCAGATGCCGCCGGGCGCTACTGGCAAGGTCACCTTCTACGACGAGCAAAACGGGGCCTGTGAAGGCACGTCCCCCAAACCGACCTGCAACGTCCTCGGGGTAACGCTGATCGACAACGGGTACGCCGCCATCACCCCGGCCCCGGGGGTCCTGGCCTCAGGTGCCCACTCCGAGTACGCCACTTACGATGGCGACGGCAACTTCCTGGCCGGAAAATCGAACATCGTCTCTGTGACCATCAGAAAAGCGTCCAGTTCAGCTACGAGCACGACTGGATCCGGCCGGTAGCGGCCGTCGGTACGGAGCGAAAAGCGCGGGCCTGGCCCTCGGGATATCCCCTGCGGCCGGCCCGCTTCATTGCGTTACCGACGTGTCCGCAAATCACGCCTCGAGCTGATGCCGAGCTTGGCGAAGACATTGCCCAAGTGCTACTCCACAGTGTTCGCGCTCCCATAACGCTGCCGGCTATTTCCCGGTCGCTGAGGCCCTTGGCTACCAGAGCGACCTCGGAACATGCGGGACTCCACCGGCGACGAGTTATCGCAGCGCCTGCCATGCGTCGGTGTGCGCGAGACTGCCCAGTGGCGCCCAAGAGAGCAACATCGCGCCGGGGGCGACCACTCCGAGGAGGCCGACAATGATCGCCAGGTCGCCTCGCGCTCCTGCTACCAGCCGCCAGGGGAGTGGGTTAGTTTCGGGGTGTTACCCGGCTGGATGACAAAGCGGTTGTGGTGGCCCGATGAGATGTTCCGCAAAACTCATACCGAGCTAGCAAGCTCGTGTGGCGCCCGGTCCGGTCGCCAAAGGGCCAAGCCAATGCCGCTCGTTCGAGCGTCGGACCTCATGGAGACCGCACCTGTGCCAATGGCCGTCGTACTTCGTAGTACACTTGCCCGGTGGGAGGAGTGGACTGGTCCTACCGGGCCGCCTACATGCGAGAACGTCATGCGATCGAGGTGGAATGGGCGAACGAGGCGCTTGAAGACCCCGAGGCTCTTCGCATCGACCCCGATCCGGCGAGCAGATCGGGGCGGTCGGTGAGAACCATTGGCTACTCGACGAAGGCAGGGTGCTTGGTCACGGTCATCACCCTTGAGGAGGACGACGTGACCTACGGCGTAAACGGCTGGCGATCTAACGAGATCGACCTACGTCGGTACAGAGAGGAACGATCGTGAGCGACATACAGAGGATCATTGAAGAAGAGACCGAGGCCTCCGAAGACAACCGAGACGCGCCTATCCCTGACGGTGCCAGGGTCACCCGGCCGAACCGGCGGCGGTCAACGGTGTATTCGATCCGGCTGAACCTGGACGAAGTCGCAGCACTCCAGTCGATCGCCGACGCCGCCGGCGTTCCCGGATCGACCCTCGCCCGGTCATGGATCGTTGAACGGATCCAAGAGGAACGAGCAGGGCTCAGCGATGCCGAGGCTGAACTGCGGGCTGCCCAGCGGCACCTGGCCCACCTACAACGACACCTCCGGCAACAAGCGTCCTAGCCCGGTTGGACAACGTGCGCTCCGGCGTTAGAGGATGATCCTCGCCTCTGCACTGTCGTCTATGGTTCCGGCCAGCAAGTCCTCGAGCAGTTCGGGGATGTAGGTCCGGGCCGGTGCGGCGCCGCTCCGCCAGCCGACGTTGCGGAAGAACGCCTCCGAACTCCTTGGCCAGCCGCTGGCACTCCGGGGTAGACATTTCTCTGGATCACCGCGTGGACAACATGGCGATGGCCATTTCATTGGTCGCTTCAACCGGCGGGCTGGCACTGATGCCCGCCTTTGCCAAGCAATTGCTGCCACCTTCGGTGGTCAGCCGCCCGTTGGAGGGAGAGGTTCCCACGATCGAGGTGGCGGTGGGGTACAGCGAGCCGTACACCTCGACGGTTCTCAAGCTGTTCCTATCCCGGCTTGACGATCTCGCCGGCCCGAGACAGGAAAGTTGACGCCAGGCCTGGCTACCTTAACCGTCACCATGGACGTTGTGCCTTGGAGCCGTCGTGGGCGGGCGCGGGCGCCAGAACCCTGCGCGGCAGCGGACCTACGGGCCCCTCCGCATCGGAGCGGGAACGAACGCTGAACTCGTTAGGCTTGCGGAGACTAGCTGGAGGTTCCCGGTTATCCGGCGAAGTGCGTTGAAAGAGCCGATCGCGTACCTCACTGATAGCTACCCTGGCGGCGCCCAGTCGGGGGGCCAGGGAGCTGAGAGTGGCTTAGCCACTGCCTGGGTACCGAGACGTTGCCAGCCCCCGGCTGGCGATCGAGCTCCAAAGGCGGCCAAGGCCCGAGAGGAAGGGCGGTGAAGGTCCGCTT
>JASHVH010000068.1 GCA_030039575.1 Acidimicrobiales bacterium
ACCGTCAGCTCGACGTGCTGGCCCTCATGGCCGAAGGCCGCACCAACGCCTCCATCGCCCGCACCCTCTATATCAGCGAGAAGACCGTGGTCCAGCACACCTCGAGCATCTACGACGAGCTCGGCCTGGCCGCCAGCGACGACGACCACCGGCGGGTCCTCGCCGTGCTTCGCTACCTCAGCCGCTGAGCGCCAGAACCGGCTTTGGACTCGCGCCAGGCTCGAGGGATCTCAGCAGGGACCCCGCGGTGCCTAGCAAAACAGGTGTCAAGACCGGTCAGGAATCGAGAAGCACCCGCCCCTCCGTCGCTCTTACCATGACCACCATGGAGTTGAGCATCCACACCACACCCCTTCCCCACACCGATCCCGAGGCCTCCCTGGCCTTTTACCGAGACGTCCTCGGTTTCGAGGTCCGCAAGGACGTCGGTTCCGGCGAGATGCGTTGGATCACTGTCGGGCCGCCAGGCCAGCCGGGCACGTCCATCCTCCTGGCGCCGCCGGCAGCCGACCCTGGCATCACTGACGACGAGCGCCGCACCATCGCCGAGATGATGGCGAAGGGCACATTCGGCTGGATCATGCTGGCCACCAAGGACCTCGATGGCACCTTCGAGAGAATGCAGGCGAGTGGCGCCGAGGTCGTCCAAGAGCCGATGGAGCAGTACTGGGGGGACCGCGACTGCGCATTCCGCGACCCCGCCGGCAACCTGGTCCGCATCCAGGAGCTGCGCTGAGCGGTTGGCCGGCATACGGTAGCGAAATGGTGCTGCAACATGAACGGAGTTCACAATGGCAGGACGAGCTCCTCAGGAAATAGACGCCATCATTAGCAAATCAGGTGACTGGCGAGGCGAGACCCTGTCACGACTGCGTGGGATAGTTCTGGGCGCTGGCCCGGCCGTGGTCGAGGAAGTCAAGTGGAGGAAGCCCTCCAGGCCAGAGGGGGTTCCGGTGTGGTCCCTCGACGGCATCGTATGCATCGGCGAAATGCTCAAGAACGCCGTACGGTTGACGTTCCCGAAGGGTGCCCAGATGAAGGACCCGAAGAAACTCTTCAACGCGCGCCTGGACAGCAGCAGCGTCCGCGCCATCGATTTCCGTGAAGGTGAGAGGGTACCTGAGGCCGCTTTGAGGGCGCTCATCCTCGAGGCCGTGGGCCTGAACACCTGAAGCCTGAGAGCGAGAGCCAGAGCGAGGCAAATGGCCGGGCGACTGACCACTTGGCGGCCTCGCCGACGACGGTGGCACGATCTCACCATGGGTCCTTGGACCACATCCGGCGGGCCGATGGCAGGCGCCTCCATATCCAGGTGAGCGGGCCGACAGACGGTGTCCCGCTCGCTTCCACCACGGCACACCGGGGGCGGCTACCCCGATACGAGCACTGGAGAGCGCCGCTCACGCTAGAGACTTGCGCCCAGTGACCACCTCGAGGCCCGGATATGGAGGTTCGACCCGCCAACCGGGCCGGGCTGTGGTCGACGTGGTGGCGACAGCACCGACGTCTTGCAGGCCCTAGGTGCCGAGCGGTGCCTGGTGGCGGGGTGGTCCGGCGGTGGCCCCCATGCCCTGGCCTGCGCCGCCCGGCTCCCCGGTGCCGCGGCCGTTACATTTGAGCTACGGCAGGCTGCAGGCTGACCTCGAAGGTTCAGCCAGTGGTCCGAAGAGGCAGTGAGGTTGGGAGAGGATGTCGGCGAGGGACCAGTACTCGGAGCCTGTTTTCCGCAGCCCTCGCTTTCCGTCTTCAAAGTTTTCCCCTCCGACGACATCACCCGATTTGGTGCACCGGTCCAGCCTGTTTGGTTACCTGGACCGCGCTCCAAAAGGTCATCTGACTCTGGTGGTGGGCTCGTCCGGCGCGGGGAAAACAACGCTGTTGGCCGACTGGGTGGCTACTCATCCGGACCGACCGTGTGGCTGGCTGAATTGTGACTCTGCTGACGCCGATCCTGTGCGGTTCGTGGCGGCAGTTGTTGAGGCGGGACGACGCGCCTGTCAATCGTGGGATTTCGGTGCGGACGCTCTGCAACTGTTGAGCCTCGATGGAGAGGTGTCAGCGGATGTGGTGGCGGCCCTGGCAGACGACCTAGAGCGACCGGACGCACCCGCAGTACTGGTGATCGACGACTTCCACCTGGCTGGGGCGAGCGGGGCCGAAACCCTCGGATTGCTATTGCAGTACCCCCTGGCGTCGGTGCGACTCGTCGTGGCGAGCCGAGTCGACCCGCCTCTTCGCCTTCATCGGATGCGCGCCAACCAGGAGCTGGTCGAGGTGCGCGAGAGAGAACTGTCCTTCTCGGCCGAAGAAACAAGACGGTTCTTCGCTACGTTCGGAGTAGCGCTCAGCGAGACGGAACTGGCTGTGGTCCACCAGCGCAGCGAGGGCTGGGTCGCAGGCTTACAGATGGCGGCCATCTCGATCCGCGGTTCGTCCGACCCGGGCGGCGCGGCGCGTCGAGTCGAACTGCAATCGCATACAGTTGCTGGATATTTTCTGGAGGAGGTCCTTTACCGCCAGCCATCAGAGGTCGCGGAGTTCATGCTGGCCGTCTCGGTACTGGACGAACTATCGGTTCCCGCCTGTTCGGCCCTGTGGGGGGCGGGAGCGGCGGACCTCCTCGAGAGGCTGTACAGCAATCATCTGTTCGTGACCCGGGCGGACGATAATTCCCGGGCCTTCCGGTACCACCATCTGGTCCAAGAGGTTTTGCGGGCGGAGCTGCACAGCCGCGACCCGGACCGGAAACGAAGCTTGCACGAGTGCGCGGCAGGCTACCTGGCGAATGCGGGTCAAGTGGGCTCCGCGACCCGGCAGCTTTTGGCGGCTGGCGATGCGCCCGCCGCTTTTCGTCTCTTGAGGGAGCGGCTCCTTGTCGACTTCGACAACAACCCCAGGCCGAGTAGCGCCCTCGAGGTTGCCGACGTGCGGCCTGATCTCTTCGCAGGTGACCCCGGCATTCTGATCCCGTTGGCCGCCGAGCTAGGGTTGGGCGGGGCGTTCGGGCCTAGCTCCCGGGCGCTGATGCTGGCCGAGCAGACCGGGGTTGACCCAGAACAAGAACCGGAGCTGGCGGTCCAACTTGCTTTCGTTAAAGCAGGTCATCTCGAACTCACCGGTCAACTACGGGCGTCCCTCGAAGAGCGCGAACGAGCACAGACGCTCAGAGGTCAATCAAAGGGCGTCGATCTGTGGTTTGTCGGCCTTGATCACATGGCTGCCTTTTGCTACACGCACCTGGGCGACTTCGTCAAGGCTCGCCAGTTCGTGGAAGCGGTCGGCTCGGCGCATGCCAGCCCTCCTCTGACCGAGGTGTATTGCCCCGGCGCCAGGGCCCAGATCGCATGGGCCGAGGGAGCACTCACCGAGGCCGACGACTGGGCTGCTGACGGCCTCGACGCGGCCCGACGCCTAGGCTTCGAACGGCACTACTTTGCCTTTCCGGCACTCCGCACCGCAGCCTTGTTGGCCTGGGAGCGTCGAGACCTCGGGCGCGCCAACGACCTGATCGAGCGGACGTTAGAGATCGTGAGCGGCGGCCGTCCAAGTTACGAGTACCTTGCACAACTTGACCGGGCCCGAATGTGGGCGGCCGGTGGAGAGATCGAAGAGGCCCTCACCTCGCTGCCGCGGGCGCGGCGCGCATTAAAGACCGACCAGTCCATTCTTTTCGTCGAGGCTGATGAGCTCGAAGCCCGGTTCCGGCTAGCACTGGCTGACCGCAAGGGCGCCATTAGTGTGGCCGAGCGGCTGCCTGACGATCGTCGGTTGGTCGTCTCGGCACTGATTGCCCTGGCTGAAAACGACCCTGACGGCGCGGGCGAGGCCCTTACTTCACGGCCCGGTGGGGCAACAACGACCCGGTCCGACCTGGAGCTGCGACTCCTCTGGGCCAGCGCGGCCATCCTGCGAAACTCGCCCCAGGCACCCCAACTGGTATCGCGAGCGCTGAACCCGGTCGACCGCCATGGTTATCTCCAAACCGTCCTGGACACCGCTCCGCAGGTGGTGGACTATCTCATCGAGAACCCGGCCCACTCTCCCAACACGGATGCCGTGCGGTCATTGATCGCCGCCCGCCTGTCTATCCGTCGGCAGCGTCTAACCCGAGCCAAGTCGGACGGAATGCCGGACGATCTGACTGATGCGGAACTGCGCGTACTGGAGGCTCTCGCGCAACGGCTCACATACGCCGACATGGCCGCCCAGCTTCACCTTTCCCTCAACACCGTCAAGACCCATCTGCGTCATGCCTACGTGAAGCTAGATGTCACCTCACGGGCCGCTGCAGTTCAGCGTGCCACCGCGCTAGGCCTCATTTAAACTTGGGTCTACGTATGGGCGACCCCCAAAGACAAAGTCGCCGGCGGCATGACTTGACCACGACGTCCCTGCCCGTCCCGCATCAGAAGCCGCCACCCTTCTTGCGCGGTCTGCGGGCGCTCCGCTCGGTGGGCAATGTCTGAGCTCCGTGGGGACAAGCGAGTGGGAAGGGATTTTGGGTTATGAGTGATGCTGCTGTGGGCAGGCCGAACGTGGTGTTGTTCCACGTCGACAACCTGGGGTACGGCGAGCTCGGCTGCTACGGGGGTGGCATCCTGCGGGGAGCCGACACGCGACGCCTCGACCGGTTCGCCGCTGAGGGTTACCAACTGCTCAACTACGCGCCGGAGGCTCAGTGCACGCCGACGCGGTCGGCGCTCATGACCGGCCGGTATGCCATCCGGTCGGGCAACCATACGGTGCCATTCCCGGGGTCCCCGGGTGGGCTGGTGGCCTGGGAACGGACCCAGGGCGATCTGTTTTCGGAGGCTGGGTACGCGACGATGTGCCTGGGCAAGTGGCATATCGGCAACCGTGATGGGGGCTGGCCGACCGACCATGGGTTTGACGAGTGGTACGGGCCAGAGGCTTCCTATGACGAGGCTCTTTGGGACGACGACCCGTGGTATGACCCTGGCCGAGACCCGGTGTCGTATTTGAAGGATGCCCGCAAGGGGGCGCCTCCCGAGAACGGCCCGCGCCTGACCAAGGACGTCAAGGTCAACCTGGACGTGGAGTTCCAGCGCCGCGCCTTTCGCTTCATGGAGGACAATGCTCGTTCCGCACGGCCATTTTTCCTCTACTACAACTACACGCTGATGCACTTTCCAGTCATCCCGCGGGATGATTACCGGGGCCGCAGTGGCAACGGTGACTGGGCGGATTGCCTGTTACAAATGGACGGTGACTTCGGCGACTTGCTGGACCGGGTCGACGCGCTGGGGCTTCGGGCGAACACCATCGTGGTCTTCGCCGGCGATAACGGGGCGGAGGAGCTGCTCCCGGGCCGTGGCACCGCAGGCTTTTGGGAAGGCTCGTATTTCACTGGCATGGAAGGCTCGTTGCGCACGCCGTGCCTGGTCCGCTGGCCGGGCCGGATCCCGGCCGGGCAGCAGAGCAACGAGATCGTCCACGTCACCGACTGGTTCGCCACCTTGCTGACGATGGCCGGGCTGAAGGTGCCCGAGGACCGCGTCATCGATGGCATCGACCAGTCCGCGTTCTTCTACGGGCAACAGGAGCGGTCCAATCGGGAGGGCTTCCCGTTCTGGGTCGGAGACCGGCTCTACGGAGTGAAGTGGCAGAATTTCAAAATGGCCCTGGTCGAGCAGCGGTACTTGACGGAACCGGCCCCCGACCTGGGCTTTCCGCGCATCATCAATTTAATGTCCGACCCGAAGGAACGCGAACCGTACACCGCCCGCTACCTGCACACGTGGACGACGTTCCACTTCGGCAAATTGCTGGCGGAATACCACGAGAGCACCCGGCGCGAGCCGCCCATACCGGCCGGGGCGCCGCTCGACTACGTGCCGCGGGCGCCATGACAACCAATACCCGGCACTTCCCGGGGGCATTGCCGTCCGCGTGAGACGGTGCCCGTTATCGTGCCGCGCTCGAGGCTCCCGGGTGATCGTGGCCGCTCCCGTGCCCTTGCAAGTGGCTATAGGGTGCTCGTTCTCAGCCACAGTTTGGGATTGAGTTTGGGATGACCTAAGGTCTGACGGCAAAATAGCTGATGGAGGGATGCGAGAGTGGCCGAATCGGACGGTCTCGAAAACCGTTGTGGGTGTACGCCCACCGTGGGTTCAAATCCCACTCCCTCCGCTCCTGTTGTGTCGCGGGACATCCCGGACAGATGTCTCAAGACATCCCGGACTCTACTGGCTTTTGCAGGGCCTGGTAACCCTTGGCCGGGTCGATGGTGCAGGTGCCTAATAGCTCCCCGTCTTCGGTGAGGGCCCTTACGTCGCGCTCGGCCACCAGCAGCAGCACCCGGGCCCCGGCGTGGGCCCGGCCCACGCCGAT
>JASHVH010000069.1 GCA_030039575.1 Acidimicrobiales bacterium
ACTTTGACCGGCGCCGATTGCCGGCTCGCGTTCGCTCGGGCCTGGGTGGCCGCTCGCGGGTCCTCCTCGATGGCGTGGACTTCCATGCCGGGCGCCAGCAGGACAGCTTCGATCGCCACGCTGCCGGCACCCGCGCCCACCACCCACAGGACCCCGGCCATAGGTAGGTCAAGCTTCGACAAGACCACCGCTCTGACCTCTGGTTGGTTCGCCATCGCGTCCCGGTGCAGGAAGGCGCCTGGGTCTCTCCCGAAACTGGTCCCGCCCCCCAGCCATGACCGGCTGGCGGCGCTCCAAGCGGCCGGAGGCCGGTGGGCTTCGAGCGCCTCGGCCGGGATCAGCAGCACTACTGATGTGGGGTCCCAGGTGCCGCCGGCCAGCCCGAAGAGGTCCGTCAGGGTCACCGCCTCCTGCGGCGTCCCCATCCGGCTGCAGACCGCGACGGTGAGCTGCTCGCCGGGAGATGTCGCCCCACGGCCCGAGGCACCTCGCCCGGTGGTGCCCACCGCCTCCAGGGCCCCGGCGTCCAGTACCGCTTGGCCGATCCGCTCGGGTGGTGCATCGGTGCCCGATAGGACGGCCACCTTGTGCCCGCTCGAGCTGGCCCGGTGGGCGACTGTGATGGCGTCCGCGGGGTTCCGGCTCTGAGCCGACACGACGATGGCGTCGTCCCACGGTACGCCGAGGCGGGCAAAGGCCAGGCTGACCGGCGACGGGGCGGGGCGCACCTCGAGGCTGCCCGGCCCGAAACGCTCGGCGAAGGCACGGCCGATGCCAAAGAACCCAGGGTCACCTTGAGCGAGGACGCAAACCCGCCCGCCGCTCGACAGCATCTCCGCCGTCCGGTCCAGCGCTACCGCCAGGCTCCCCCCCGTAGAACCCAGCGCCAGGACGGCTTTTCCGGGCGGCACCATTTCGAGATAGCGCAGAGCGCCCACGTAGAAGTCCGCCTCCGGCAGGGAGCCGGCCGGTGGCATGCCGACCACGACGATGGGGGCAGGCGAGCGTTTTCGGCCGGGCGAGGTGGCGGGCGGGAAGGTCCCCGGCCCCGGGTTCAGTACCACTGGCCCCTCCGCTCGAGCACCTGTTTCAGGGTGCTCGGCCGGTCGGTCATGATCCCGTCAACCCCCAGGTCGAGCAGTTGCTCCATCACCGTTGGGTCGTCGATCGTCCACACGTGCACACCGAGCCCGGCCCGGTGGCAGACGCGTAGAAAGGCTGGGCCCACGATGGGGAGTCCGCGCCGCTGCAATGGGACCTGCGCCGCGACGGCTTGCGAGCGGACGGGTACCAGGGGAACGGCCTTGGCGGCCACCAGTGCCGCCACCGTCCCGCGCCCGGCCCCGGTGGCCAAGGTCGGCCCCAGCGCGGCGCGGGCCTGGGCGGACCGCCGCCCCACGAAGGCGGCCACCAGCACCCTGTCCACCGCCGCCGTCCGCCGGAGGACGTCGACGACGGGCGCTATTGCTTCTGGAGTCTTCACGTCGATGTTCCAGCGCAGCTGCGGCCACGCGCCCAGGAGCTCCTCCAGGAGCGGGATCTCACGGCCGTCCGCCAACCTGCGCTCCCGCACCTCTGCCCAGGTCATTTCGCTCAAGTTGCCGTGGTGGCCGGCTACCCGGTCGAGGGTCGGGTCGTGCAGCACCACCGCGACGCCATCCGCGGTGGCCCTCACGTCGGTCTCCATGTAGCGGTAGCCCAGAGAGACGGCGTGCTCGAAGGCGGCCCAGCTGTTCTCAGGGGCCTCGGCCGACCCGCCACGATGGGCGAAGGCAATGGGGCCGGGGTGGTCGAGGAAGGGAAAACGGGCGGTCACTGCACCCCCAAGGTATAGGGGGCCACGGCGCCTCGATGGGCTCGAGCGGCTCCGGGCATCGTGAAAGTAGGCGCGTCAAAGCGGTACGGTTTGGCGGTGAGCGGCATCGACATTTCCTCGGCCCGCCTGGTCCCGGGAACAGGCACGGACGGGTGGCTCGCCCGCCTGCCGGGGGCGGTCGTGTGGGTACCGGGTAGCGGCCACGACGCCGAAGAGCTCATCTCGGCGTGCCTGACGGCTTCGGGCCCGACCGAGCTCCTCGGCCGGGTCGGGTCCCGGTTGGCTGACCCCGAAGCCGCCCCCTGGCCACCGTTCGCCATTGCCGCCTCCCGCGGCGAGGAACTGGTAGCGGTCGTGCACGGGCCCGTCGAGCTGGTCGAGGACCAGGACGGCCAGGAGATGCGGCTGTACGGGGGCGAGGATGTCGGCTCATGGCTGAACCGGCTCTTGAGAGGAGCGGGAGCGCTGCGCTCCGGCCAGGCTGGTGACGACGACGGGCTGGCGGATCTGAGGGAGGGCGTCATCAGGGCCAGCGGCTTTTTGCTGGTGCCCTCGGGCCGGCCGGCGCGCCGGCGGCCGGCGCCTGCGGAGGTCGAGGTCGCCCAGCGGCAGAGCCAGCCCTCCCCGCGCCCCACCACCCTGGTCTCCGACGAGGCGCTCCTCGACGTCGACAGCCCGACTGTGGTGGACCAGGCGTATGCCGATGGTGACGTGACCATCGCCGACCAGGACAGCTCGGACAGCGTCCAACTGGCGGAGCGCGAGACGCTCGGCGTCGCCGCCGGCCGGCAAGTCCTCATACCTCATACCGCGGCCGGCAACGTCCGCGGCGTGTGCTGCCCGCGAGACCACCTCAATGACCCTCGTGACGACTTCTGCCGGGAGTGCGGCTTACCGCTGGTCCCCGGCGCCCCCGAGGTCGAGGGGCCGCGCCCGCCGCTCGGCAAGCTCACCTGGGACAACGGCGAGGTGCACGAGCTGCTCGGGGCGGCCCTGGTCGGACGGGACGTGGGGCTGGACGGGGCGGTGGTCTCGGGCGAGCTCGCCGCCCTCGTGCCCTCCGGTCAGAACGACAGCATGTCGCGCGTCCACGCAGAGCTGCGCCCGAGCGGCTGGGACGTGATCGTCATCGACAGGGGGTCCACGAACGGCACTTTCATCTGGGACGAAGCCAGCCGGGCCTGGCAACGCCTGCTCCCAGACGAGCCGCACGTTGTTAGGCCCGGGGCCGTACTGGCGTTCGGAGAACGCACGGCAACGTTCGAAACAGTCGCCGTCCCCGCCAGTTAGGGTGGCGGGACGAGCTCCGCGGAAGCCCGAGCCACATACGGAGGAAAAGCGGACGGGCGCTCCGTGAAGGCGAAGGGGGCCTTCCGAGGGGTGCCTCCAGGGGGGCGCGGTGGCGGCGGACCTGGTCCAGGTGGGGACCACGCGTTGGTTTGAAATTGTCGGGTGCACTGGGGCCTTCGCGCCCTAGGGTGCAGTTAGTGGCTGACAAGGCGCACTTCGCCGAGCAGGCGATGGTCTACATGGGTTCTCTCTACAGCGCGGCCTTGCGCATGACCCGCAACCCCGCCGATGCTGAGGACCTTGTCCAGGAGACCTACCTGAAGGCGTACCGGGCTTTCGACTCGTTCCAGGAAGGCACGAACCTGAAGTCCTGGCTCTACAAGATCCTGACCAACACCTTCATCAACACGTACAGGTCCAAGCGGAGGCGGCCGGCTATGACCGAGCTCGACGACGTGGAGGACCTGTACCTGTACCACCGCCTTGGCGGGCTGGAAGCCGCCGCGGCCAACCGGAGCGCGGAGGACCTCGTTCTCGACCACTTCACAGAAGCCGAGGTCAAAGCGGCTGTAGAGTCGCTACCCGAGCAGTTCCGCTTAGCCGTGCTCCTTGCAGACGTAGAAGGTTTCTCGTACAAGGAGATCGCCGAAATTCTCGACGTCCCTATTGGCACCGTAATGAGCCGGTTGCACCGGGGAAGAAGAGCGCTCCAAAAGGCGTTGCACACATTTGGTGAAGAGCGGCGGTTGTCCGCTCCCGCAGATGTCCCTTCCTAGATGGAGGGGGCACGAGCAGCGAAAAGGCCAGCGAGAAGAGAATGGAAAGTGAGCAGCCGCCCTTAGGGGCGTTCAATAGCGGCTTGTACGACGGTCCCGTCTACGACCCATGCCAGGAGGCAATCGCTACTCTGTACACTTTCCTGGACGGGGAGCTCACGTCAGACCGGCGAGAGACGATCCAGCGCCATCTCGACGAATGTTCGCCGTGTTTCGAGGCGTTCGGGTTCGAAGCAGAGCTAAAGGTAGTTATAGCCCGGAACTGCCGGGAT
>JASHVH010000070.1 GCA_030039575.1 Acidimicrobiales bacterium
CGCCAGGTCCTCACCGCGTCGACTGTGGCTGACGGTGTCCTGTTGGGGACGAAGGCGACCACCGGTGTGACGGCCAGTGCCGGGACCTCGAGGCCCTCGGCCGGGGGGCGCGCCACGGTTGTCGCACCCGATGAGGTCGTGCCCGGCGAGAGCCTGCCGGTGGGCAGCGCCCCCAACGGTGAGGACGTGCTGGCCACCAACGGCGACATGGGGGACGCCACCGTGGTGCCGGCGGAAGTCAATGGTGGTAACGGCGCCGATGGGCCCTCAGCCGCCGGTGCCGTCGCCGCTGCCGGGGCGGTCGCGGCTGTCGGGGCGGAGGCGGCCCGGGAAGGATCGCGTCCGGCCCCGTCCCAGGGCACCAGGCCCCAGAGCGGGGGGGCACAGTCGGGCGCCCGCCGGGCGCCCCCCCGGCCGCGCAAGAAGGCTCCCCGCCGGCGCTAAGCCCCCCGCGGGCGTGCCGGTCGGGCGGTGGCGCCAGTTGTTGGTCGGGCCGATCGGCCAGGGCGGGCCTCGGGCCGAAGCTGATGTGGCCGTCGCCGCCGTCCCGGGTGGCCGCTCAAGGTGGTCACTGGCCGGGTAGTACGCTGCTCTCAGTATGGTTTACGACGCCGCCCGGATAAAGGACCTCGTAAGGGACGTCCCCGACTTCCCGAAGCCCGGTGTCACTTTCAAGGACATCACACCGCTTCTGGCCGACCCCGAGGGGTTTGCCACCTGCATCGAGGGGTTGGCTCAGCGCTTCGCCGGAGGGCGGGTCGACAAGGTTATCGGCATCGAAGCACGCGGGTTCATCGTCGCCAGCCCTGTGGCGTACAGGTTGGGGGCGGGTTTTGTACCGGCGCGCAAGAAAGGCAAGCTTCCCTGGCAGGTGCACGCGGACACCTACGAACTCGAGTACGGGGTCGAGACCCTCGAGGTCCACACCGATGCTGTCGGCGATGGGGAGCGGGTGCTCATCCTGGACGATGTGTTGGCGACAGGGGGCACGGCCGCGGCCACTCGCCGGCTGGTCGACAGTCTGGGCGGCGAGGTGGTCGGCTTCGGTTGCGTGATCGAGCTGGGGTTCCTAAGCGGCCGGCAGCGGCTCGGAGGATTGGACGTGGAGGCGCTCGTCAGTTACGAGTGAGGCGAAGCGGCGGGGCAGATTTCCGGGGGCCGAGCTGTTGAACAAAGGGTGAACAGTGAAGGGCAAAGCGTGAGCACAGTCGAACGGGCCCCACGAGGTAAGGCCGTAACCACTGTCGAGCGGGTGCTGCCTTGGCGGCGCCAGGGCCAAGCTGACTCGGAAGCGCTCGCCCCGTTGTTGCACGCGTACCGCGAGCGACACCCGAAGGGCGACGAGGCCCTCATCCTGAAGGCTTACGAGACCGCCGAGCACGCCCACGAAGGACAGGTCCGCCGCTCTGGTGAGCCCTTTATCTCGCACCCGTTGGCGGTCGCCACTGTGCTCGCCGGTTTGGGGATGGACGACATCACGCTGGCGGCGGCTCTGCTGCATGACTCCGTTGAAGACACTGCGTTGTCTGTGGCCGAACTCGAGGCGGAGTTCGGGGCTGTAGTAGCACAGATCGTAGACGGTGTCACCAAGCTGGAACGGGTCTCGTTCGACTCCCGGGCGGCGGCGCAGGCAGCAACGATGCGCAAGATGCTCGTCGCCATGGCCAAGGACCCCCGGGTACTGCTCATAAAGCTCGCCGACCGCCTGCACAACATGCGGACATTGGCAGCCATGCCCGAGGCCAGCCAGAAGCGCTCAGCCCAGGAGACCCTCGACATTTACGCGCCCCTGGCGCACCGCTTTGGCATCGCGGACATCAAGTGGCAGCTGGAAGACCTGGCTTTCGCCACCTTGCACCCGCGGCGGTACGCCCAGATCGAGCAGATGGTGGCGGCACGCGCCCCCGAGCGCGACATCTACCTGGCGCAAGTCATCGAGCAGGTCGAAGAGAGGCTGGTAGCGGCCCGGATCGACGCCCAGGTCACCGGCCGGCCGAAGCACCTTTATTCGATTTACGAGAAAATGGTGCTGAAAAACAAAGAGTTCGACGAGATATACGACCTCGTGGGCGTGCGGGTGATCGTCAAGTCGGTGAAGGACTGCTGGGCCGCCCTCGGGGCTATCCACGGCACCTGGGCGCCGGTGCAGGGGCGCTTCAAGGACTACATAAACACGCCGAAGTTCAACCTCTACCAGTCGCTTCACACGACCGTCGTCGGCCCTCAAGGTAAGCCGCTCGAAGTGCAGATCCGCACGGCGGAGATGCACAACCGGGCCGAGCGGGGGATTGCCGCCCACTGGGGCTACAAAGAGAACGCCACTTCCGCCGATGTCGCCTGGTTGCAGAGGATCGTGGACTGGTCGGCCGAGAGCACCGACCCGGCCGAGTTCCTCGAGAGCCTGAAGCTCGACCTCGAGACCGACGAAGTCTTCGTGTTCACGCCGAAGGGCGACGTCGTCGCCTTGCCCGTGGGGGCCACCCCAGTGGATTTCGCTTACACAATCCACACCGAGGTCGGCCACCGCTGCATCGGCGCACGCGTCAACGGCCGGCTGGTACCCCTGGACTCGAAGCTGACCTCAGGCGACAGCGTCGAGGTGTTCACCTCCAAGGTGCCCTCGGCGGGCCCGAGCCGGGACTGGCTGAACATAGTCGTCACCCCCAGGGCCCGCAACAAGATCAGGCAGTGGTTCAGCCGGGAGCGGCGTGAAGACGCCATGGAGACCGGCCGCGAAGAACTGATCAAAGCGATGCGTAAGGAAGGCCTCCCGCTGCAAAAGCT
>JASHVH010000071.1 GCA_030039575.1 Acidimicrobiales bacterium
CGAGCCCCGACCGCAGCGGGTCGCCCTTTCGCTGGATGGCGAAGTCGACGATCGTCGTAGTGCCGCCCCAGGCGGCGGCGCGAGTGCCGGTCTCGAAGGTGTCAGCGGACTGAGTGCCGCCAAAAGGCATCTCCATGTGGGTGTGGACGTCCACCGCCCCGGGTACGACGAGCCGGCCGGTGGCGTCGATGCGCTCCGCCCCCTCGGCGAACGTGGACGCCACCTCCGAGCCCGGGGCGGCCAGTGCCACAATTCGCTCGCCGTCCACCATGACATCGGCCGCGTCGGTCCCGGTCGGGGTGACTACTGTCCCCCCGGAGATCAGCGTGCGCATGACAGTGCTCCTTTCGGCAGGCCGGCGCCGCCGGCGCTCACCTTGGCCCGGTTTTCACCGAACTGGCCCGGTCCGGCGACAAGCCCTGGCTGGCGGTCGGGGCGGAGCCGAGGGTGGCGCGAGGCGACGCAACTTCCTTTCTTGTTTCAGGGGGCGACCAGGGAGGCGTAGGCAGCGGTGTTGCGGTCGCGGTAGAACGCCCAGGTCTGGCGCACTTCCACCAGCTGGTCCATGTCGAGGTCGCGCACGACGATGGCGCTCTCTCTGTCCGAAGCGGCCTCGCCGACGAGCTGGCCCCGGGGGTCGACGAAGTAGGAGCTCCCGTAGAAGTCGTCGTCACCGAGCGGCTCGACGCCCACCCGGTTGATGGCACCGATGAAGTACTCGTTGGCCACGGCCGCGGCCGGTTGTTCGAGGCGCCAGAGGTACTGGGACAGGCTGCGGCTGGTGGCCGAGGGGTTGAACACGAGGCGGGCGCCGGCCAGCCCCAGGGCGCGCCAGCCCTCCGGGAAGTGGCGGTCGTAGCAGATGTAGACGCCGATGGGGCCGACCGCGGTCTGGAACACCGGGTACCCGAGGTTGCCCGGGCGGAAGTAGTACTTCTCCCAAAAGCCGTGGACCTGGGGTATGTGGGTCTTGCGGTACTTGCCGAGGTAAGTGCCGTCGGCGTCTACGACGAAGGCGGTGTTGTAGTAGAACCCGGCCTGTTCTTCCTCGAAGACGGGGACGACGAGCACCATGCCGAGTTCGGCGGCCAGCGCGCTCATCTGCTCAGTGACGGGACCGCCCGGGACCGGCTCGGCCAACGAGAAGTACTCGGTCTCCTGGACCTGGCAGAAATAGGGGCCGTAGAAGAGCTCCTGGAAGCAAGCCACCTGAGCGCCCTGTGCGGCGGCCTCCCGGGCCAGCTCGACGCTGGCCTTGATCATCGAGTCCTTGTCGCCGGTCCAACGGCTCTGCACGAGCGCCGCTCGCACGATCTCGGGCATCGGGCCCTCCTCCTCTTCCTAGGTTTGTGTCCTGCTGGTCTTCGTCCGGGGGTCGTTCTAGTGGTCCCCGTCGCCTGGTTGTCCTCGGCTTAAGACCTTTAGCCGTCCCTGGTAACCATATTTTCGTATTTAGCTAAGGAGCTAGAAACATAAGGGCGTAAAGGGCTACGGTTGCGGGGCCGTAGGCGGCGCGGATTGGCCCCAGTTTGCTTCGACCGCCTGGATAGCTTCGCCCAGCACGGCCAACGCTTCCTCGGCCTGCTGGCGGTTTACCGACAGCGGCGGGGCGATGCGCAGGACGTTGCCGTACAGGCCGCCCTTGCCCACCAGCAACCCCCTGGCCCTGGCCTCTTCGAGCACCCGCCCCGCGGCGCGGGGGGCCGGGGTCGTGGTGCCGGGCTCGACGAGCTCGACCCCGATCATCAGGCCCTTACCCCGCACCTGGCCGACGATGGGGGAACGGGCCTCCAGCTGGCGCAGCCCTTCTAAGAGGAACGATCCGACCACTCTGGCATTGGCCTGGAGGTCGTGGGAGAGCAAGTACTCCAGGTTGGCGAGGGCCGCCGCCGTCGCCAGCGGGTTGCCGCCGAAGGTGGAGATCGAGTTCGTGTGGACCGAGTCGACCAGGTCGGCCCGGCCGGCTACGCCGGCGATCGCCACCCCGTTGCCCAGGCCCTTGGCGAACACCAGTAAGTCCGGCGTGATCCCATGGGCCTGGAAGCCCCAGAAGTGGTCGCCGGTGCGCCCCCAGCCCGTCTGCACCTCGTCCGAGACGAAAAGGATCCCGTACTCGTCGAGGACCTCCTTCAACGAAGCGAAGAACCCGTCGGGGGGGACCACGAAACCGCCTACCCCCTGGACCGGCTCGGCGATCAGGCAGGCCACGTCGCCGGCCGTCGTCGTCTCGATGACCTGGCGTAGGTCGGCCGCGCAAGTGGCGTTGAACTCGTCGTCGGGCAGGTTGGCGAAGGGGCCCCGCAGGCGGTCCCCGTTGTGGAGGTAGCTGACCCGGAGGGGGCTAAGGCTCGAAGCCAGCCACGAACGGTTCCCCGTAACGGACATGGCCGCGAACGACCGGCCGTGGTAGCTATTGCGCAGCGCCAGCACCTGGTTGGAGCGGCGCGCCCCGCAGCAGAACAGGAGCGCCGCCTCGATCGCCTCGGTGCCGGAGCTGACGAAGAAGACCTTGGCGTTGGGGATGGTCGACAGTTCGGAGATCTTCTCCGCCAGTTCCACCATGGGCCGGATCAGGTACAGCGTCGAGGTATGCAGGATGCGGCCCGCTTGTTCCCTGATCGCCTCGACCACCTCGGGCACGGCGTGGCCGGTCATCGTGGTCAGGATGCCGCCGAAGAAGTCGAGGTAGTCGCGGCCGTCGGCGTCCGTTACAACACACCCTTTGCCGGACACGAGCTCGATGGGCTCGTCGTAATAGAGCGAGATCCATGAAGGAAGGACCTGGCGGTGGCGCTCGAGCAACTCGTGATGGCTCACGGCCAGCCCATGTTATAGATGTTTCGGGAACGCGTGAAGGCGAGACGGCGGCCGCCCGCTCCAAGCGATTTGTGGGACGGGCGTCGGTTTTTTTACCCTTCTGGGGCTGAGAATGTGTGTTGGGGCTGAAAAGGTAATTCCAACCACAGCTTCCAGCCCCAGGACGGCGCCGCCAGCAGGCCGCCACACCCACCGACAGCCTCAGGTGACGCCCACCGTGCATGTCCGGCTACCTAGGAGAACGGTGGACGGGGTGAAGCGTGGGCGGTGGGCGGCGTGCGCGGCGTGAGGCGTGAGGCGTGAGGCGCCCAGGGGCGCCGGCCGTCGTTGGGCCGGCGGGTCGGCGGCGGAGTTAGGCGCCCAAGGCTGCCGGCAAGCTAGAGGACCGGCGGCCGGCCCGGGCTCGACACCCGGAAGGCAGCCTCGGCCGCCAGGGCGTCATAACCGGGCTTGATAACCCCGTTGATC
>JASHVH010000072.1 GCA_030039575.1 Acidimicrobiales bacterium
AAGCGGGGCCGACGGTTCGAAATCGGCATTGGGACGCCGAAGTGAGCCATGACCGGCGGTGGCGCTGAAGCCGGGGCCAAAGGGTCGAACTGGGACCGAAAATTGGTCTTGCTCTTAGGTTTTCGCGCCGAAGCTTAAATGATCGCCCCAAAGTTGCGCCGCTAAGGCGGCCGGCGGGCCATCATTGGTCCTGATTAGCCGGGCAAGCGTGGTCCCGGCCGCTACCGAGCCTCCCACTGGAACCACCGGATCCCGATGGCGGCGAAGAAGGCGGTATAGCCGAAGCACGCCACTATGGAAAGGGTTTCCCGGGCCCCCCAGGCCGACAGGTTGAGCACGCCGGCGAAGAGCGTCATCACCACGCCGACCGGGGTCCATTGAGAGATGGACTCCCAAGTGCTGCCGAGCACACCGCTCTGGCCGGACAGGCCCAGGAAAATCAAGACCACGAAGACAATGCGGGCGGCCGCGTTTACCGTGTCGGCCGACTTCAGCAGGCCGACCATGGTCTGGCCGATAGCGAGAAACACAGCCCCACCGAGAATAGAGACCAGAAGGAACAGCAGGTACTTGCCCGCAGAGAACGCCACGTTATGGATGGCGCTACCGACGACCAGGACGACGAGGGCGATAGCCAGGTTGGCAATAACCTGCACCCCCAGCCTGCTTCCCATAATGGCCCAGGTGGGCGCGGGCGTGACCCTCAGGCGCTGAAAGACGCCCTGCTCGCGGTCGCGCGCCACCGTCAGCCCGTACCCCAGGATAGAAGTGGCGGCCAGGCCATATGCTGTGCACAGGCCTATGATCACGAATGCCCCGCCCAGGCGGCTGGTCCCTCTGGCGGAGTTGGTCGTTATGAGCAGCACGACCGGCAGGGCCAGGCTGATGACCAGAGAACGGCGATTTTTCAGCAATACCGTCCAGTCCGCCCGGAACAACGACGTGAGTATGAGCTGCATCGGCGGCCTGGCCGTGGTCACGGGCGCTCCAGGGGCGGGGCCTCCGGCGAGTGGGCCTCCAGCGACCGTGGGGCTAGTCACGGACCGCACTCCCCGTTAAGCCAATGAACACGTCCTCCAGAGTGACGTCGCCGTGAGCGACGGCGCGCACCCGGGGGTCGTCCTTATGTTTGGCTATCAGGTCCAGCGGGGTCTCGGCGGTAAGCAGCTTCCCGTGGTCGATGATGGCCACGCGGTCGCAGACCGCTTGCGCCTCCTCCATCGAGTGGGTGGTCAACAAAATACTCCCGCCTCTCTTCCGGATCTCCTCGATGCGGCCCCAGAGCTGGCGCCGGGACTGGGGGTCGAGCCCGGCCGTCGGTTCGTCGAGGAGCAGCAGGGCCGGCTCGTGGATTACGGCAATGTACAGGGACAATCTTTGCTGTTGCCCACCTGAGAGTTGCTTGAAGGGCTTGGCCGCCTCGGCGGCCAGCCCGACGAGCTGCAGTTGGTCGTCGATCTCGGCGTCTGAGATGGCAACCCCGTATAGCCCCGCATAAAGCCGGATGATCTGGCGGATGGTCAGCTGAGCCTGGAAACTGGTGGCCTGCAGCTGCACTCCCATGCGCGCTTTTGCCTCGATGGGGCGGTGCTGGACATCGAAGCCGTCCAGTACCACGGAGCCACTGCGGGGCCGAAGCAGTCCCTCGATGGCGCTGAGGGTGCTCGTCTTGCCCGCGCCATTAGGGCCAAGGAGACCGAAGATCTCGCCGCGGAGAACTTGAAAACTGACGTCGTCAACAGCCTTGAACGTCCCATACAGGACCGAAAGGTTTCGGACTTCCAGGATGGCCCGGCCCGTGGGTGGGGCCGGCCGCACGGCGGCCTGGGGGACGGGCTCGACCTGCGCCGTACTCGGTTGGAGCGTTACTACCTGCCCCGGCCCGATCTGCAGCTCGGCCTCGTCCCCTAATAGATCCGCTATATCGCCAGGCAGGCTCACCTGCCCGTCGTCGGATGGGACAACCTTGACTTGGCGGCGAACCCGCGTTTCGGCCATGTCCGAAGTCTACGATGACGCGGGCGCCCGGCCGGAAATAGGGCCACCGGCGCACGCGGTTGGGTCCGGTGGCGCTACGTCAGTCGCTGTCGTACTCGTCGTGTCGGCGGAACCACATCCCGGACTCGTTGCGGCCCCGAGGCGCCCGGTCGAGCCACTGGTACATACCCCACAGGCCGTCCAGCCCGCGGGAGTAGGCGGAGTAGGTGTGATATACGACGCCGTCCTCGAGCACGAACGAGCTCATCCCGGGCAGCTCTCGCATGTATGTGGGCCAATCCGTCCCACAGCTCAGTGCGGGATCTACCCGGCGTTCGTCCCGGCGGGCGTCGGGGGGCGCTTCAGCCGTCGCCGGCTGAGGTTGAAGCCGTCCGCGATGGCCGAGCACGCCGGGCACCCCGCCGCGTACTCGGGCCCGAACATGAAGTGGTACACGAGGAGCTGCGAGCGTCCTCTGAAGAGGTCCGGCAGAGTCGCCGGGCCGTCTGCGGTTTCGAAGTGGTACTCCTTGTCGACGCGCACCCAGGGCAGTTCCTGACGCCACCGGGCCAGTTCGTCACCACGGCGGGTCAACGCTTTTTCGGCCGCCAGCAGTTCCAGCCGGGCCGCCAGCCACTCTTGGCGCGTCGCGGTCGGGTGCTTCGTCATTGTTTTCTCCTTGTTTGTCGAGCCCACAGAGTTTGTTGAAGCAAAGGCGTTTGTCGTGAAGGCCGGCCCTGTGGCCGTCACATCGGCGGCGTGAGCCCGGGGATGTTCGAAGGGGTAATGAGGATCAAAGCCCCGAGACCGACGATCGCTAAGGCCAAAGGGACGTCAATGGCGGACCCACGATACGGCGGCGAGGCCCAGCGTCGCCGTCAGCGCCCATGCCGTCGTAGCCGGCCCGGCCGCGGTTTGGCCGCTGCTTGTCGGGCTATTGCCTCTTGGGCCATTGCCCGTCGGGCCATGGCCTGTCGGCAGTGTCCTCACTTGCACACCCACTGGGCCACCGCCTCGCCCGT
>JASHVH010000073.1 GCA_030039575.1 Acidimicrobiales bacterium
GACCAAAGGTAGCAGGAAAGAATTCCACGTCCAGAGGAACACAAGGGCCATCATCGTGCGGATTGCGGGGGCGATGTTCGGGACCAACACGCGCCACAGCAACCCCCAATGGTTCGACCCGTCCAAGACGGCGGCCTCGCCCAATTGTCGAGGGAGCGATCGGAAAGCCGTTACCAGCCAGATTATGCCAAATGCGACCGACTGGGCGACCTGTGGGAGGATCATCGCCCAGTAACCGTTCAGCAAGTTGAATTTGTCGAACTGGTAGTACCACGCAATGACGAGAGTTTCGACAGGGAGCATGAAGCCGATGGCACCGACATAGAAGACGACCATGCTGCCGAACGGGCGCAGCAAGGCGATGGCATACGCGGCGAGAACCGCCACCACGGCAGAGATCGCCATCACCGAGACGGTGACGATGGCGGTGTTGATCATGTAGGTGGAGAAATCGCCGACCTGCCAGGCGTAGCCGTAGGCGCTGACCGACAGCGGGTGCGAGAAACTAGTCGAGCTGTTGCTGGCGGCCTGGTTCACCGGTGCGAGCGAAGTGCTCACCAAGACCGCCAGTGGGTACAGGGTTATGACCGATACGAGGAGGAAGATGGCGAGCGTCAGGGTCTTTTCCGCGCGCGAGAGCACTACCGCTCGCCTCCCACAAGTCTCAGCCAGGCACACGCGAAGTGGCGGGTGCCCAGTCGCCCGCGCTGGTCGGCCCCGCTCACACCGCCTTCCTTTCGAGTAAAGCGCGGATGCCGAGCGTGACCCCGGCTACAAGCGCGGCAAGGACGATTGCGAGGGCGGCGGCGGTCCCGACCTCGCCAAGCTGGAAGGCGTCACGATATATCAGGATCCCGGGCACGATAGTGGAGGTCCCGGGCCCGCCATTGGTCGCTACGTAAACCAGGGCGAAGTTCTGCAGGGCTATGACGGTCGTAATGATGAGGACGGCCCCCATCTCCCGCCTGAGGAGGGGAACGGTGATGTGAACGAACTCGCGAACGAGGCCGGCCCCGTCGACACGCGCTGAGTCGTAGAGCTCGGGGGAGATCCTCTGCACGCCCGAGAGGAACAGCAAGAAGCAGAGCCCGAAGTTGACCCACAGCGCGACCAGGCCGAGCGACAGGAGGGCAGTATTGAAGTCCCCCAGATAGGCAGGCCCAACTGCTGGTCCGAGCCCGAGCGAATGGAGGACACCATTAATCGAGCCTGCGCCGCTCGGAGCGAGCAACCACGTCCACATAATGGCGATGACGACGGTGATGATCACCTGCGGGAGGAAGAAGATGACGCGAAAGATCCCCATCCCCCGCATACGGACGCGGCCGATCAAACTCGCGACCATCAGGCCCAGCCCTGTGGGAATGATCGCGAAGAAGATGAAAAGAACCCCGATGTGCCCGAGCGCGCTGCTCTGAGGAGGCTGCGCGAGCTGTTCGTAATTGCTGACACCCACGTACGTGGCTGGGCCTACTCCATCCCAGCTCTGGAAGGAATATTGGACCACCCTGGCTAGCGGGTACAGGATAAAGGCGCCGAGAAAGGCTACCGCTGGGAGGAGGTACAAGTACCCGGCCCGTCGGTCTCTACGTCGCCAAGCCGGCGCACGATGGGCCCGTCTGTGAGGCGGGCCATGAAGTCTCGCTCCGGCCGGGATGTCGTCGGTGCCGCCGGCGGGCACCGTAACTTTCGTTACCGCCACGGGCCTCTCCTTGTGCCGCCGGGGTGTTCATCCCACGCCTCACGCGAGCTGGGAGGGAGGCTTCCGTTGCCGTGGTTACGAAGCATCAAGCGACCTTCGTGTCGTCCTGATGGTGCTGGAAGGTTTCGACCGTCAGTCCCAACCGCTGGGCCAGCGTCCACGTGAGGACCTGGACAGCGACCACCGCGGGCAACCACGAAAGGGGCGCCTGAAGGCCCGGCACGCGGAGCACCAGCATGCCGGCCTCGGGCTCGACGGCCGCGTCGCTGATGAGAAGGGCCCTGGCACCGGATTGGCCCAGCGAACGCGCCAGGGCCACCTCCCGGCCGCTCCCGACGGCTACAAGGACCGAGCCGCCTCGCACCGCCTCGATTGGCCCGTGGAGGTACTGGTAGGTGTCGTAGCCGGCGGCGTGGAGACGGCAGGCCTCGCGCACCAACAGAGCGCCCTGCGCCGCGGTGCCGGTGTGGCTTCCGGTGCCGACGAAGTCGACGTTGACGGGGCAGGCGCCGTCGCCCAAGAACTCCTCGGCGGCTTGCTCGGCTGCCTGGATGCAACCCTCGACGAGGTCAGGGAGGTTGTCTGGGCTTTGGTCAAAGGAGCTTGTCCCCGCTAGCGCGTCGGCGATGAGAACGAGGCCCTGCACACTCGCCGTGTACCCGATGACCCGCACAGGACTGTCCTCAGAGATGGAAAGGTCGACCACCGCGTCAACCACGGTCCGCAGGGCAGCTCCTGGCTCAGCCGTTAGACCAAGACGCGCCTTGGCTGGCTCACTTCGGAGCGACTCCACGACCTCTCGGCTCTGGCCCGACTGTGAGACTGCGATGACCGCCGGCCGTTCGGCGTGTTCGAGTGGTCCCCCCGCGAGGAAGTCAGACGCGAGGCGCGCACATATAGGGCTGGCGAGACGGTCTCGGTAAAATGGCAGGGCCGTTGAGATGGCGTTGTAGCTGGCGCCCATTCCGGCGAGCACCAAAGGGGCGGTTCGCCACGATGACAGGTCGGTGTTGGCGAGCTGCTCCGCAATGCTGGCGCGCGAGACAGCCAGGCAGGTGCCCTGGGCGTGAACGGCATCGATGTACCTCAATCGTCAGTCGCCTCCCCGGGCTGGTGCAAAGACCAACGCTCCCACGGCAAGAGGACGGGCGTTCATCGGTCGTCAGTCCGCTCTCCGTGGCTCGCGAGCTCCGCGGCGAGAAGGTCATCTTCGACCTCCTCGCGTCGGGCATAGGCAGGCAACGTGCCGGCACGTGTGACCGACCGCGCCGCGTAGCGGACGCCGAAGTGAACGGCTTCAAGGAGGGGCCGGCCCTCGTGGAGCCGGCTGGCCAACGCGCCGATGAACGCATCCCCGGCCCCCGTGGTGTCGACCGCCTGCACGAGTGGGGCGGGGATGTGCTGGGCACCGCCGTCACCGTTTGCGACGAATGCACCGTCAGCGCCCGCGGTCACGATGACTGTCCGAACGCCCGACTCGCTCTGCAGTTCGACGGCCAAGTCCGCGAAAGGCGCGTCGTGGCCCACGAGAGTGGCTGCCTCATGCTCGTTCGGGACCAGGACGTCGGTGAGGGCAAGGAGGTCGTCGTCGAGGTCAGCCGCTGGAGCCGGGTTCAGGACCGTGAGGGCGCCACTGGCGTGAGCGATGTCGAACGCGGCCGACGCGACCTCCGGCGGTGCCTCCAGCTGGGCCAGTACGCACGAGGCTTCCCGCAGAGCTGGGGCGGCCAGTTCGACCGTCGCCTTGTCGATCAGGCAGCTCTTGTCGGCGGCCGTCACGATCGCGGGGACCCCACTTTTAGGCAGGATGTTGAAGCCGATATCCGTTGGACCGTGCATGACAACGGCATAGCTGAGGTCCACTCCCTCGTCCAACAGGTACTGCCGGATCCTTTCTCCACGCTCGTCGTCGCCAAACATGCTGACGAAACTGACGGGGACGCCGAGCTTTGCTGCCGCAACGGCTTGGTTGGTCGCCTTGCCACCGTCGAGCGGCTCCTCGAAGCCCCAACCCAGGACCGTCTCGCCTTCCTTTGGTACCTGCTCAACGCGCAGCCACATGCTCTGGGCGTGAGCGCCGACGACCACTACCTGGCGACGGCTAGACAAGACGGTAAGGTCCCTGACCTTCGATTATCAAATGCGCACTAGTCGGCACCGTCGCACGACCATTCGAGCCGGGTCGACGGTGCCGAGTGCACGGGCTCATACCCTTACTTGTAGTGGGTCGAGGCCCAGCTCGAGTAAGCGCTCTGCAGGGAGCTGATCAAAGACTTTGGCGACGTCACGCCGGCCAACAACTCGCCCACGCCAGCGGCTATGTCGTTCAACAACGGAGGGGCCGCCCAGTCCATGAACGTGACCAGCTGGTCGCCGTCGACGAGGTGCTTCCATCCGGTCGCGGCCGACTGGGCAATTGGCGGGACCGTGTCGAGCGCCTTCGCTGACAGGGCCGTGACCGGGATGTCGCCTGCTTTGAGCTGCAACGCCTGAGCCTGCGGGCTCAACACAAAGTTGATCCAAGCGGCGGCCGCGTTGGGGTCGGTCGACTTGGCCGGGATGGACCATCCCTCGTCCACGCTACCCGTGGCCTCGGGCGGGACCCAGAACCCGGCCTTGGACCCAAGCGCAGCGTGCACCGCGCTAACGTGCCAGTTGCCCTCGATGAACATTGCGGTCTTGCCGGTGTCGAACAGGTTCAGCGCCTGGGTGACCGAGGTGCCCTGATAGCCCGGGTTGAAGTAGCCGTCCTTGGCCCAGCTCACGTACGTCTCGGCGGCCTTGATTGCCCCGGCGGTGTCGATGGTCGGGTTTGCCCCGATGTGGAAAATCCAGTCGGTAAGCTGCTTGGCCGGCACGAACTCGTCCAAGAGGAACTGGAGCTGGTGCTCAGGTTGGTACTCCGTCGGCTGGCCTCCCCCGAAGGATAGGGGGACCTTGCCCGCCTTTTTGACCAGGGCTAAGTCCTGGTCGAAGGTGGCCCATGAGGTCGGCGGCTTGGCCCCGACCGATGCAAGGATCGCCTTGTTGTAGAAGACCCCGACCACTACTCCGTTGTCGGGGACTCCGTACAGGTCACCCACCCCGTAGTTCACCCCGTTAGAAGAGAACGACTGGGTCTGTATGGGCAGCTCTCCGACCTTGGCCGCCCAGCCGTACAGCTTGTCGTACCCGTTCAGCGGCAGTAGCTCCTTGTCGGCCACAAGGCGGCCCATGGAGCCGAACCCCTCGTTCGTCTGGCTCACGACCGGGGTGCTGGACGCGGCGGCGAAGTCCAGTGGCAGCTTGTCGGTCTGTTCTTCAAGGCTCATTGAGGTGTTGACGACCTTGATGTGCGGGTACTCCGCCTCGAAATCCTTTATGAGTTGGGGCAGGATTGAGGCGTAGTTCGGGTCGTCGGCGACGGTTTCCCAGTTCCACTCGGTCATCGTGAGCGACGTGCTCGGCCCGATCTTCTGCACGGCCACCGAGTGGGTCGACGCGAACGCGTTCAGTGGAGTTACGGCCTCGAGCGCGAGCGCAGCGCTCAGCACCGCGGCGGCCCCCTTCACCACCCGTGCCCGGTTCCCGTGACGCCTTATGAGCTGACCCATATAATCTCCCCTTCCTCGGCGGACAGGTTTTTGCCCCCGTTCGTGTTCTTCTGACCATGATGGACAAGAAACTTCCTTAACATATAACCTTTCTGGGCGTTGTCAAGTCGGTCACAATTAGGGGCTCCACCGAGCTTGCTGCGGCAGATCAACACTGCTGCAGTCCTGCGCACTGTGCGCCAGTGCGGACTGGCGTCGCGGCCTGACATCGCTCGGGTCACCGGGCTGTCCCGGCCCACCGTGAACGACATCGTCGAGTCGTTGCTTCGAGCCGGGTACCTCCGCGAGAGCCCTTCCGACGGGAACACCGACGTGCACAGGCCCGGTCCCAAGCCTCGCTTGGTCGGCCTTCGTACCGACCTTGGTCACGTGCTCGGGCTCGATATAGGGGCGAACAAGCTCCTTGCCCTTGTGGCAGACCTCGAGGGCCGTCTGGTGGCCTCGGAAAGGCGCCGGGTGGCCGGCCTTGGCGACGCTGAGGCCGTGCTCGCGGTAGCCTCAGAGGCCATCCGGGTGGCGCTCGGCCGGGCCCGCATCGACACAGGTGGGCTTGTCGCCGCCGCGGCGGGCACGCCGGGCGTGGTCGAGGTGCCGAGTGGCCACCTTACGCTCGCGCCTCAACTCCCGGGCTGGGAGGGCCTGGCGCTCGCCCAGCGCCTCGAAGAGCTGCTTGGGCGGCCAGTGCTGGTCGATAACGAGACCCAC
>JASHVH010000074.1 GCA_030039575.1 Acidimicrobiales bacterium
CGCTCCACCATGGGATGGTTAGCCAGAGCTGCCGTCACTTTTCGGCCCAGGCTGCCGGCAGCCCCGGTGACGACGACGGTGTTGATGGCGCACCACGTTAGCAATCCGGCGCCCGATTACTCACATCTGGGCTAAGGCAGGAGGGCTAACGGGGCGCCCACCGGTAACCTTTAACGATGGTCTGTGCGCCTGGGTCGTGGGGGGTTGGCTATGAGTGACCCGTCGCCATTTTCTGGTGGCCCGCTCGGGGATCTGCTCCGCAACCTGGCCCGGCTGTTGACGGCTCAAGGCCCGCTCAACTGGGACGTGGCTCGCCAACTGGCGGCCTGGACGGCGACCGAGGGCCGAAACGAGCCCAACCCGGATCACCTGGCCCGTTTGAAGATGGAGGAACTCCTACGGGTGGCGGACTTGCACGTGGCTGAAGCCACCGGCATGGCGACGTCGCGGCGCGGTTGGCTTTCGGTGGCGACCGTGACGCGGACGGAGTGGGCCTCGAGGACGCTCCAATCGTGGAGGCCGGTGTTGCTCCAACTCGCGTCCTCGCTGAACAGCGGCGCTGTGCCCGGCAGTCAGGTGGAAGGGCCGGCGTTGGACGACGAACCGCCGGTGGGTGGCCAGGACAACCCCATGGACCAGTTGCTCGGGAACCTTCCTCAGGTCATCGGGCCCTTGGTGCTAGGCGCCCAAGCCGGGGCCATGGTGGGCCACCTGGCCAGCCGGGCGATGGGCCAGTACGACATGCCCATGCCCGCCCCGAGCGCCGACGAGCTGATGGCGGTGACCGACGCCATAGACGGTTTCGCCAAGGAGTGGGGCCTGGCGGCCGACGACGTCCGCATGTACGTCTGCCTGCGCGATGTGGCCCACCACGCCGTGCTTATCCGGCCCCATGTGGCCAAGGTGCTGGAAGACCACCTGATCGCTTACGCGAACGCCTTTCATGTCCCGATGGACGTCATCGAGCAACGCCTGGGGAACCTCGACCCGAACGACCTCATGTCGTTCCAGGAGTCCCTCGGGGATCCCGAGGCTCTGTTCGGCGAGATCCAGAGCGACGAGCAGCGAAGGCTCTTGGTGCCGTTCCGGGCCTTCCTGGCCGCCCTGGCCGGCTACACGGACTTCATCCTCGACAAGGTCGGTCAACGCCTCGTAGGTTCCTATCCTTTGATCAGCGAGGCCTTCCGCCGGCGCCGGCTGGAAGACGGCCCGGGCCAACGCGTGCTCGGCAAACTGCTCGGCATCGAGCTCGACCAGGAGACCGTCGACCGGGGGCACGCCTTCGTGAGCGGTGTAGTAGAGCGAGCCGGCGAAGAGGGCCTTGCCGGTCTGTGGGTGAGCGCGGCGAGCCTGCCTACGCCGGCGGAGGTGGACGCGCCGGGTCTCTGGCTGGCTCGTACAGAGTTCCTCCACTAGACGGCCCCACCACACCCGTCGGTGTCGCGGTTAGCGACGTTGCCGGTCGACCTGATGCCGGCCGCCCTGGTGCCCGAGGGGTCACCGGGCTTACCTGAGCCATTGGCCCTGGGGCCGTGCCGGGCCACCATCCAGGAAGCGTGCCCCTCCGGGCCCTTACAGAGCCCCCAGCGAAGGCGACAGTGCCCAGCAGCCCGACAGCCCCGATGCCGATGAACCCCGCTGAGAGGCTCATAGGCACCAGGACGGCCAGGAGGCTGCCGAATGCCCAGGCCAACTGGAAGCCGCTCTCGAAGCGGGCGAAGGACTTGGGCCGCACGCGGGACGGCACGTCCCTCTGGACCATCGAGTCGAACGCCAGCTTCCCCGAACTGGCCGCCAGGCCGATCCCGGCCGCAATGGCCACGGCCACGAGCCACTCGCGGCCCCAATGGACGAGACCGGCAGACAGCGCACCGGCGCCGACCACCACCGAAGAGGCGGTCAGCATCCATTCCTCTCGGCCGATCCGTCTCAGCCTCGGGGCCAGGAGCGCACCGATGACGTTGCCGGCCTGGCTGGCGCCGAGGGCAAGGCCGTACCAGATAAGGGCGGCGGAGCCGCGCCTGAACGTGAAGACCAGGAGGAACAGGACAAAGCCGGTGGCGGCGCGTAACCCGGCGGTGGACAGTGCGGCGAGCTGCAAACCGCCCGGGGGGAGCCCGAGATGTGGTGGCCGGTCCGGAACTTCGGTGTCGGTGACGACGGCGGGCTGAGACCGGGACCGGGACGCCGAGGCCGGCTCAGCAGGCAGTTGGGTGGCCGCCAGCGCACACCCGAGATAAACGAAGATGTCGCACTGAAGCAAGCCAGGGGCCCCGAAGAGGTCGAGCAGGCCGGCGCCAAGGGCGCCGGCCAGCATCGCTGTTGCCGATCCTCCAACCGACAATTTGGAGTTGGCCAGTACGAGTTGACGCGGCCGGTCGACCGCCCCGGGTACCAGTGCGGCCCGGGTGACCATGTACAGCTTCGAGAACACCAGGAGGAAAAAGGCAACCGGGAAAAGGGCGATCGAATGCACCCAAAGGGCCATGAGGAGGCAGCAGACGGCCCGGCCCACGGCCGACCCGGCGACCAACGTCCGTCTGGCGCCCTTGCCTGGTCCCACCAGGGCGCCGAGCAAGGGCCCGACGACGGCGAACGGGGCTACCGTCAAAGCCAGCGAAAGGGCAACCTTTGACTCGGCGGCTTGGGCGGAGACATCGAAGAAAATCGACCCGGCCAGCGCCACCGCCACCATCGCGTCCCCGGCCGACGACAGGCTCTGGACCACGGCCAGCCGCTCGAAAGCGGGGGCTTCTTGGTTGTTGCTCAGGCCGCTGGGAGCGGGCGGGTACAGGAGGAAGGGGTACAGCACCCAACCACGCACGGTTGACCGTACGCGGCTGGTGACGCCCCCCTCGGCAGCCGTCCTCTCGGCTTCCGGTTGCCCAACGGGCCCCACATGGGAAGAGTACAGCGGCTACCAGGGCCAACCTGTGGCGCGCCCGGCTCAAGTGACCGTGCGGAGCCGCCGACCACCTTGTATGGAAGAATTTCAGCCCGGGCTGGGGCCCGGTCTTCGAGACCAGCCGGGTGCCGCCGGCGAACCGTCAGCCGGCACCGCGACGGCTGAACCGGCCCCGCCCCTAAAGCCGAAGTGGGCGGCTCTCCTGGATCCGGCTGGCCCCACGGCGGCGGCTTCGGCCGGGCAGGGAGCAGCACCTTTCCCGGGGCTCGGCAAGACCCAGGCGGGCAACATCCTCGCCTCGCTGGCCAGCCAACCCGTGCCGGCCCCCCAGGATCCTGCGCCGGCGGCCGGCGCCCGTACCTTGCCCGAAGCCGCGTCGGCGGCACCGGCCGCGGCCGCACCTCCGGCGGCGTCTTCGCCTCAAAAAGACCCGCAACAACAACCAATTACAGCCGCTACTAACGCCGCCCCGGCCGGGGCTGCGAGCGACAACGGCGCCGGTGAGGCCGACCCCAGCAAGGACGACATATTGCCGTCCAAGCCGAGGGCCTCTTTGCGCCTACGCCCGAACTTCCGGCTGCCGAACATCGAGTTCCCCCGTTCCCGGCTGCGCCGGCGGGCTACCGCCCTCCGCGTTCAGCCCGATCTCGGGGGCGACGATCAGTCGCCGCCGGCCCGCCCCGTCTCGAGCTTGTAGCCGAGGCCCCGGATGGTCGTGATCCGCTGCGGGTGGCCAGGGTCGTCCTCGATGCGTGCCCGCAGGCGCTTGACGTGAACGTCGAGGGTCTTCGTGTCGCCGACATAGTGAGGGCCCCAGACCCGGTCGATGAGAGTCTCGCGAGTGAGGACCCGGCCCGCGTTGGTCATAAGCAGCTCGAGCAGTTCGAACTCCTTCAAAGGCAGGTTGACCTCGTGGTCGCGCAGGTAGACCTCATGGCGTTCGGGGTCGAGGCGTAGGTCGCCGGCTTCGAGCACTTCGCCCTCTTCGGGTATCTCGTCCGGTGGCGGGGTGCGGCGCAAAACGGCCCTCATACGGGCGACCAGCTCGCGCAAGCGGTACGGCTTGCTGACGTAATCGTCCGCCCCGACCTCGAGCCCGACCACCGTGTCGATCTCGCTCGTCTTCGCCGTAACCATGATGATCGGCGTACGCGCCCCCGCGGCACGGATGGTACGGCAAACATCTATCCCGGAGACCCGGGGCAGCATGACGTCCAGCAGCACCAGGTCCGGTTGGACAGCGTTGAACTTCTCGAGCGCCTCAGCGCCGTCGTAGGCAACGTCAACGCGAAAACCTTCACGCTTCAGCCCGACTACCAACGCCTCTACGAACGACTGCTCATCTTCTACCAGCAGGACCGTGACCTGCTCACCCACCGGCCGGCTCCTGGTCGGTTAATGGCACGCACAAGGTGAAAGTTGACCCCTCCCCTTCGACCGAGTCCACCGATACGTCGCCTCCGTGATAGGCGGCCACGTGGCGAACGATAGCCAACCCGAGCCCGGTCCCACCAGTCCAGCGCGAGCGTGCCCGGTCGACCCGGTAAAAGCGCTCGAATATCCGCTCGCGGTCGCGCCTCGGGATCCCGATGCCTTCGTCGCGGACCCGGAGGTACGCCCGCTCGCCTTCACTTCCCGCCGTGACGTGCACCGCCCCTCCCGGCTCTGAGTACTTGATGGCGTTGTCGACCAGGTTCGACACGGCGGACACCAGGTCTCGCCGGTTGGCCATGACGTAAAGTTCGGGCTCGACGGCAGCCACCTCGAGGCGGATACCCCGTACGGCCGCCGGTTCGTGGAAGCCCTCGACCGCCTCGCCGACGATGCAGGACAACGCAACCTGGCTCAGGCTCCCAGTGCTACCCGCCTCGATGCGCGATAGGTCCAGCAGGTCGTCGACGATCCGGGCAAAGCGAGTCGCTTCCGCACCGACCCTCGACGTCAAGCGGGCCACTACTTCGGGGTCTTCCTCGCCGTCGAGAGTTTCGGCCAAGAGGCTGAGAGCGCCAAGCGGTGTCTTCAATTCGTGGCTCAAGTTGGCGACGAAGTCGCGTCGCACCGCCTCCAAACGCCTGAGTTCGGAGACGTCGTCGACGATGGCTACCGCACCTGATGGGGGGTTTGTGCCACCTATGGGGTAAGCCCTGATCTCGAGGGTGTGACGTGTGGGCGAGTAAAGGTCAAGCGTTTCTTCGTGAAATGAGCCCCCCAGGGCGCGACCGAGCGCCGCTTCGATCGCTTTTTCCGCCAGGAAGTCCCCGTCTCGCGCGTTGACGAGGTCGCGAGCGGGCGCGTTCCGCAAGACCACCCGCCCCTCACCGTCGCAAACCACGAGACCCTGGTTGGCTTTGTCGACGGCCTGGACCACCAGGGCCAGGACGTCACCGGCCCCGGCGTCGTCCAATTCCCGCTCCCTCTCGAGGCTCAAACCGATTCCACCACCACCGGTGGGAAGTACCGGGCGGAGGTAAAGGTGCCGTCGTCACCGTCGAGTGCCCAAACCGAGCCCTTAGCTTGGCGGGGGTTTGGCCCAAGGTCGAGCATGTCCTCGTCCGCCAGTGCGACGAGGATCTCCGCAATCACATCGCCATGCGTACACACCGCAACATTGTCCATGGCCAAAGCCCTGATTAACGCGACGGCGTTCGAACTTTGCCCCTCGGCCAGATCTTCCTCGGGTTCCACATCACGGTGGTGAGCCTGAGCGAGAGGCCCCACTGTCTGGACGCAGCGCAAGTAAGGGCTGGACAGGACACGTGACGGCCGGGCGAAGTTGCCGAACACAGCGATCAAACCTTCGGCTTGCCGCAGGCCGTTTGCGGACAGTGGACGCAGGCGGTCATCGCCGGACCACTCCTTACGGGCGTAAGCGTGGGCATGACGGACCAACAACAGCGGCACTCCTCTGAGTCTTGCAGACGGCGGGCCCAGAAGAGGAAACCGCGCCCAAACCGCTTCGCTCGGCAGCCGCCGGCTTACACCGAGGACACCACAAGGTGAAACGGAGCCGATGCTTTTCCACAACCCTTCCACAAGCGTTCCACAGGCGGGCCCACAGCTCACGCCGAGGATCGCCAAAAGCGGCCGATCGTAGCCATGCTACAACGCCTTGACCAGCCGAAATGTGGTCCAGGAAGGCACGATTGGCCGGTCTCGTCTCGGCGGGTAGTTCCGCGAACTTCTGTAGAGGGCGAAAACAGGCAACCCGCCGGCCGTTGAGGTGCGAACGGCGTGACATTCAGGCCAGTCGGTTTTACCCTGGTTTTGTGGGTTCATCGGGAGGGCGAAGGCTCCTCTCCGCCCCAGGGCGGACGTGGCTGCGAGAACTGGGCCTGGCCCTCGTGACTGCCGGTTTCGTCGTGCTGCTTTTCGTGGCTTACGAACTCGTGGGTACCAACCTCAGCGAGGAGAACAGCCAGGCCAAGTTGGCTCGCGAGTTCTCCAGCGCCTTGGCCGGGGCCCCACGTACGACCACCCCCAGCGAGAAAGCGACGGGCGCCGTGGCGGCCGGCACCAAGGTGACCGGCGGCACCGCCATTGTGCCCGGTGGCACCGCCAAGGCGTCCGGCGGCTCAGCCGGTGCAACCGGCACCGGGAAGACCGGAAAGGCCCAAGTGCCTCAACGGGCCCGGCTCGCCGGTCATAGCCAAAGCCGGCCGTCTGGCGTCCTTATCGGCGTCCGTCTCCCAGTCCCGCCCCCGGGTGGCGCCCTCGACCACCTCGTCATCCCCGCCATCGGGCTCAGTCGTTACGTGGTGCAGGGTGTGAACGAAACAGATTTGCAGATGGGGCCGGGGCATTACCCGGGCACACCCTTCCCTGGCCAAGCGGGCAATGTGGGCATCGCCGGCCACAGGACGACGTTCGGGGCGCCGTTCTTCCGCCTCAACGAGGTAGCGCAGGGCGATTTAGTGCTCCTGACGGACACCTTGGGCACCACCTGGGTCTACCGCGTGGAGCGGCAGTGGGTCGTCGCCCCTACCGACACGGCCGTCCTCGACCCGACCCGCAACGCCGTGCTGACGCTCACTACGTGCAACCCACGCTTCGAAGCCACTTCACGCCTGGTTGTCAGGGCGTCTCTGCTGGAGGGGATCCCCAGGGGTGCAAAGGTGCCCACGGGGTCATCTGCGGTCACTGGGCCAAAGCCGACGAGCGCGAGCGGCTCTGCTACTGCACCCGAAGAACTGCCCGCCACCGCCACGGCTCAGCCAAGCAGCGGGGCGTCCGGCGAGGGTTCTCCGACAGTGGGAACGGGCTCGAGCGTGGCCGCCGAGAGCACTGGCGGCGGTGGATGGACATGGCTGGCGACCATTGGTTTCGGGGCTCTGGCGCTCCTTGGGTGGGTGGCCACTCGCGTGTTCGCGGCACGCTTGCACCGTTTCAGCAAGT
>JASHVH010000075.1 GCA_030039575.1 Acidimicrobiales bacterium
CACCCACCACGATTGCACTCTGTTTGTCGATCTTGAAGCCTATGAAGGGACGGTTCGCCCCGCTACATAGGTGACGAGACCGCGGCAAAGATTGTCGGATGGGAATTCCTGCCGGCTATTCCCGTCCGGATGACCTTGACCTCCGTCGCTCGTGCCAATGGCGCGGTTCGGCAACTACCCCGAGCTCGAGGTGCCTCGGCGCTATTGCGCCACAGCGTTGCCGCGAACCTTAGGGGGCCGGGCGCAGTAGCCGCGCCTTCTTTCCTGCGACCCCGCTGACCGGGGCCGTTATTTGGTGGTGTGGTGGTTGGTGGCGTGGTGCTTGGTGGTGTGGTGCTTGGTGGTGTGGTGCTTCGTGGTGTGGTGCTTGGTCTGGTGGTGCTTGGTCGGGTGGGGCTTGGTGGTGTGGTGCTCGGTGGTCGGTGGCGTGGCGCTTAGCGGTATGGTGCTCGGTGCTGCGGCGCTTGGTGGGGTGGCGCTTGGCGGGATGCCGCTCGGTGGTGTGCCGCCTGGTGGGGTCGTACTTGGTGATGTCGTGCTTGGTGATGTCGTGCTTGATGATGTCGTGCTTGATGGGGTGGTGCTTGATGGGGTCGTGCTTGATGGGGTGGTGCTTGGTGGTGTCGACGGTGCCGACGTGGTTGTTGTGGTGGCGCCCTCGGGAGCTTCGCCGTTCCCATATTCCGAGCAGCTGTAGTTAATTTCGGTGACGTCGACGTTTTCCGAGTTGGAAGCCATAGGGAAAGCGTTCGCTTCCGGGCACAACGTGGATTCAGATGGGGAGTCGTACTCGACATTTAGGATAGGCTTCCCCTCCTGAACGAAAATGTCCAGCGCGGAACACTCCCCGTACTGCCAGCACTGCTCCACAATTTCCCCGTCGACCTTCGCCGCCTCGTCCGATATGAAGCTGTCGCCGTTGATCTCGTTTTTCAGAAAGTAGGCGAGCCCGTCCGAGTGAGCCAGGCTGATGAGGTTGTTCACGTAGGTTTCCTCTTGGCTTTGCGAGATGGTAAAGCCGCCGAGGTTGCCGTCCGTGTAGGTGTCGACGTTGTCTGCCTCGATACCGTCGAAGCCTTCCTCCTGGCAAAGCTCGAAGCGATTGGTCATTATCTGCTGGATCGTCTCGTACGGGGCCGGTACAGGCGTTGACCAGTCGTTTACGTTGATGAAATACTCACCGGACCAACCTGGTACCGCCGAGCCAATTTCGGATGGGTCGAAGAGGCTGTAATCCGAGCGCCAGTTCTCAGCGGTTCCCACGTCGACGTAACAGATGGCATGGGCGCCGGCTGCGTGAATATTGCTCACGGACTGCACGACGTTCGGGTCGACAGTGGGCATCCCGTTCGAAGCCAGGCCGGCGTCGTCACCGAGGTCAACGTCGACCGCTGTGTTCGGGTGGACGCCGGTGGGCGATGAAATGAACGACGGCACTGTTATGGGCTGGTTGTAGCCGATCATGTAGGCCCATGCCGTTATCTGGCCAGGCTGCCACCAAGCAGCGGCATTAGCGGAGAAAGTAATCCAAACGAGCCCAACAATTGAAAGCGTCATTGCAAGGGTAATGGCTGCGAGTTGACGTCTTGGGTTCATAGTCACTTTCCTTGGTTTGTGTTTTGGTCTTACCGCCGCCCACAGCACGAGTCCGAGGGGCCTTCATGGACGGTAGACAAGCCCGTCCTCGCATTGCTCGGCGCACGCGCGGTCGTCGTGGCCCTGGTACTCGGTAGATGCGTTGGTGAGATTGGTTACTAGGCGCACCTCGTTGGTGAGGCTCATCCAGTGCTTCCTGCGTGTGTAGAACTTCCTTCCCTCGTCTGACAGCCGGGTGGTAGCGCCTTCGGCGCCGTTCGGGGCATCGAACGTGTCGCCGACCCGGAACCCCTCTGCTCGGTCCTTCCTCTCCTCCCAATCTGGGGTGCCGGGAGCAAATCGTGAGCGGCCGGCAGCGGCCAGCACCTTGTCGTCGTCGTCCGTCCAAACATAAGGCGGTATCCTCGCCCCCCATACGCCGCATCCCGGCGCCTGGTCTTTAGCACGTTGCGTCCGGCTTCGTAAGCGACCTCGACGCGTTGCGTGAGGTGGAACTCACGGCAGGTGTGGTAGTTGACATGCTTCACCCTGGCAGTCACGCAGCATACCTGCTGCAGCCTGTCACGCACCGAAATCGACGGACCTGTGCCCGGTCACAGCCCTACTTTCAGCGATTGCCGGCGCACTGGGCACCCGTCCGCTTCGCCGGGCTTAGAGTAACTGGCTGAACGGCGTGGGAGTTCTTGCCTATCGTGGCCTAGACGCCCTCGCGGCCCCGCCCGAGTGGTTCGATAGAACTGCCCATAACCTCTCTGGGTACCCTTAGTCACGCCCTTCGCGTTATCACCTTGCCCAAGTCGTTCGCTGTGTCGAGGACGACAGCGAACAGTTTCGCCAACAAGTTTGCACAGGTGACGAGCGGCGCCATGACTGCAAGCAAAACGTGCGTCAAGGTCACCAGTGCGTTCTCAAGCGCGGGCATGACGGGATAAGGGCGCGGGGCTCTCAAGGCGGGTACGCTCCGGCGCCAATTTCATTAAGTGGACGGGCCCAAGCACTGCCTCGAGAACGGTTTTGCCGACTTCCAAGCGCTATGTGAATGGCCTCCGACCCTCGCCTCGCCAACGCCTGGCGGTCCCTTGGCTTCGGCCTCCAGGACGCCCTCGTTTAGGCTGATCATTTAGGCCGGCGACTGGTGCGCACCCGCCTTCTGTTACCGGCCAGTCCTCTGAGGAGGCAACGTCCTCTGCAATAATGGCTCGGGGCGCTCCTACGAACAGCTTGCTCAAGTGACCAGGGCCCCAGTTGCCATCACGTCAAGGTTGTGCTTTCGGGCCCTACCGTTTTTATGGTTGGTCTGAGGGTACTGGATGACCACGGGGGTCGGAGGTGTGAGGCTGGAAATGACCGTGCCGGACTGGCCCCGTCGATTGCCTGCAGCGTGAATTTTCCTGTAAGAGCCAGCTCTTTCGCAGCAGGATCCAGCGGGGCCGGCGACCGGCTTGCCTTCATGACACCGTGATTTTCAGGACCAGGCGTGCTTTCCCGTACGTGTTCTCAGCGATGATCGTGACCCGTTGTGTGCCTATCGCCTTGACACCCGGTCGACCCGAAATGGTCGCGGTACCGTTCGCGTTGGCCGCCCATTTGAGCCCCTTCGGGAGCTCAGAGTGGACGAACGTCGGGTGCGGGTAACCGGTCGTATCGACTGTCAACGAAAACGCCTGCCCGTGGACCGCTTTTACAGAAGCCTGGCTCGTTATCTTCGGCGTTTGGCCAACGGTGAGGGCATATCGGGAAACCGCTTTGCCGAACCGGTTGGAGGCGGTGAAAGTTATGTGACGGAGCCCGCTCGAGCCGGCCAGCGGAGCACCGGACAGAATTGCTTTACCATTGCCCTTGGGGCTGAACATCAGTCCTGCCGGCAGGGCCCCCGACTCAGTTATCGTCGGGACGGGGTACCCATAGGCCGCAATGGTAAACGAATAATGCCGTCCAGCCACTGCCACCGGCAACGTCGCCCTGCTGAGGCTCGCAGGTTGGTCCACCGTGATGGTGAGGGTTTGCTTAGCCTTGCCAGCGAGGTTCGCGGCGATTAGGGGTATCTGAGTCTTGCCAACGGCCAGGGCTGTCGGTACACCCCAGATGGTCGCTGTTCCGTTGCCGTTATCGGACCACCTGAGACCCCTCGGCAAGACCACGTTGTGGAGGCTCGGGACAGGGTAACCGGACGCGCTGACCCGGAAAGTAATCCGGTGACCAACCATCGTGGACAGGGACGCGTCGCTGGTGAATTTCGGTGCAGTGACGGCCTCGGTGGTAGGCGTAGCCGGGCTACCCGGGTTGGTCGTGGAGGCCGGTGTGGCTGGTGCAGGCGTAGCCGGGGCCGGCGTGACCGGAGGGGAACCCGATGACGCCGTGGTTGGGGCCGGGGTGGGGCTGGAGGCCGACGACGTTGGGGCATCGACGGTGACCGTCAGGCCCTGGGTGGCGTCCGGGCTGATGCCATTGGAGGCGGTTATATGCAGTGTGGCCGTCCCGCTGGCGGTGGGCGTGCCCGAAAGCGATGCCGTCCCGTTGCCGTTGTCGACGAAGCTGAGCCCGGCCGGCAACGTGCCCGATTCGGTGATGGCCGGCGTCGGGTTGCCGGTGGCGCTGACCGTGAAGGTGCCTTCCTGGCCGGTGACAAAACTGGCCGAGCCGGCACTGGTTATTGCCGGGGCCTCACCGCTGGCTATGTCCAACGTGAGAGCTTGGCCGGTGCTCCCCCCGAGGTTGACAGCGCTCAGGTTGACGGTAGAGGTCCCGGCATCGGAGGCCGAAGGCGTCCCGGAGATAGTGGCCGTCCCGTTGCCGTTGTCGACGAACTGCAACCCCGACGGCAGCCCCGTCTCGCCGATGGACGGAGCCGGGTAGCCGCTGGTGGTGACGGTGAAACTAAACGGCAGGCCCGTAGTGGCGGCGGCGCTGTCAGCGCTAGTGATGGCCGGGGCCTGGTCCACGACGACCGTAAGCGTGGTGGTGGCGTCGGGGGTGATGCCGTTGCTGGCCATCAGGGTGAGCGTCGTCGTGCCGGTGGCAGTGGGCGCTCCCGACAGGACGGCTGTGCCGTTGCCGTTGTCGACGAAGCTGAGCCCGGGGGGCAGCGCCCCGGCCTCGGTGATCGAGGGCGTCGGGAACCCGGTGGCCGTTACGGCGACCGACCCGAGCTGGCCCAGTGTGAAGTCGGCAGTGCCAACGCTGATGGTTGGCGCTGTAGCTGCGTTGAC
>JASHVH010000007.1 GCA_030039575.1 Acidimicrobiales bacterium
TGCACAGACCACTGGATGGGGACAACCTAACGGTTGTGCCCGCTGCGGGCCAACTAAGCGTCCCCGGGCATTGCCGCCTCGGGCGCCGTGGGCGGCGCGTGCCCGCCGTCGCAATTTCGCTTTGCCACCCGATGTTTTTGCGGCAGTGCGTAGCCGTCCCCACCGGCCAGCTCCCGGGCCTGGGCGAGCCGTGAACTGCTGAGCAGGTAGCCGCCAGTACCGAGCATGGCCACGGGCGTTGTTGAGCTACGCCGCCCTGGCGTATTTGTCCCAGGGCCGTGAGAGGCTCTCCCGGTATGGAGCCTCTCTTGTTGTACATCGACGCGGTCACCGTGCCAGTGCCGGACCTCGACACCGGGATGGCGTTTTATTGCGGTGTGCTCGGCCACGAGCTCCTCTGGCGTAATAACGCCGAGGGGCAAGCCGGGCTCAGCACGCCCCGGTCCAGCACCGAGGTCGTGCTGACGACACGCTTGGGCTACGAGCCCGATTGGAAGGTCGCTTCCGCGGACGCCGCCGCGAGCATCTTCCGTGCGCACGGCGGGGCAATCAGGCATGGCCCGATCGACATCCCGATCGGCAGGCTGGCGGCTGTAGAAGACCCGTTCGGTAACCGTCTTGTCGTCCTCGACTCGACCAAGGGGACGTACCGAACGGACGCAGCCGGCAACGTCACCGGCGTCTCTTAGCCCGACGCTGCCGGCCCTATTCCGGGGAGCCTTCGTCTACCCAGGACTTGAACAGGGCGACGCGGTCACTAGGCCACGCGCCGTCGCACGGCATCGAGCCTTCTTGCAGCGCGGACAGGATGTCGTCCTCGTTGTCCCGTACGTCGTCGTAGTCCCACAGGTCGAAATGGCCGGTCATGGCGTCCCGGTCCTTTTCCCGGAAGAGCGGCTTGATGTCTCTTTCGTAGCTCAACTGCTTCTCGGATTGGCTCATGGTCCTCATCATGTCCGGTCCGGGAGCGTCCTGTCAGCTTCACCGTGTGCGGGCGCCGGCCGGCCGTCCGCTCAGCCGGGCCACTCAGCCGACCCAGAAGGCGATAGCCACGGCAACTCCTACGAGCACGACGACCACGCGCAGGACAGCCGGGCTGATGATGCGCACCAACCGCGTCCCCAGGACGGCACCGGCCATGGCCGCTACGGCCATGACGGGCACCAGTTCCCACGCGACATGCCCGGAGATGGCGAAGAAGACCGCGGCAACGACGTTGATGACGAACGAGAGCGCCTGCTTCAGTGCATTGACCTGAAGTAGGGGCTGCGTGGTCAGTAAACCGAGCACTGCGAGGAGCATGATCCCGAGCCCCGCACCGAAGAACCCGCCGTAAACCGCAGCTCCGAAAACGGAGATGAGGAGGACCGGGCCGAAGTGCCCCGGCCGGGTGGGGGCCTGGACCCGGCCGGCCTCGGCCCGACTGGCCTCCGCAGCCGTGCCGGGTACCGAGGTGACGGTGGGGCCATCGGGGCCATTCCCTGTCCCGTCAATCCCGCTCGCGGGAGCCCTCTCTTGGCGGGAGCTCGGGCGTACCCGCTCCCGGAGCCAGTCCTGGGCCAGCAACATGGCGCAGGCCAACAAGATGAGGTAGGGCACCACCACCCTAAAGGCGTGGGCGGGGATCGTAATAAGGAGGACCGAGCCACATAACCCGCCGGCAAAAGCGGCAACGGCCAGCCCCCACGCCTGGCGCAGCCGGAGGCGCAGGTCGTCGCGCTGCGCCCAGGCGCCGGTGAGGTAGCCAGGCACCAGCGAGACGGTGTTGGTCACGTTGGCGGTGACCGGGGGTACTCCCAATCCCACCAGCGTCGAGAAGGAGACCAGAGTGCCGCCCCCGGCCAGGGCGTTGATAGCGCCAGCAGCGCCCCCTGCGCCGGCGGCGGCGAGGTAGTCGAGGACGTCGAGGTGCACGTCAGCGCACCCCTGCGACTATGTGCGAGCGATCGATTGGCACGTCGAAGCAGCCATGTTCCCGACCGTTGTTACGGTGACGGGCAAGCTTACCCAGGCTGGCCTATTCGGGCTCGGCGACCGAGGCGCCCGGCCGGCGAGGACGGAACTTCCAGGCCCACCGGCCCAGTAAGACCACGGCTCCCAGCAACAACAGAGCAAAGAACAACGGCCCGGCCACCCTCACCACGCCCTCGAAACCGGCCACGAACCCGCCGACGGCAGCGTGCCAGGCTTTGAGGAGGCCCGGCTCCGGCCTGGGTGGCGGGGGCGTGACGGCCTTTTGCGAGAGGGTGACGGCCAGGGTGGCGTAAGTGGTCTGGTTGTTCAGCAACTGGAGCTGGCCTTGAAGTTGCTCGAGCTGGCTCTGCAGGTTCTCGAGCTGTTCTTGGACCGCCAGGATCCCGCCAATGGTGGTCGCCTTCGCCATGATCGTGAGGTATTGCTGCCGGCTGTCCTGAAGGGCAGTGATCCTGGCCTGCAAGTCGACGTATTGGCCGGTCACGTCGGTAGCGCTTGTTGTGAGCGACGCCACCCGGCCGAGCCCGCGGACCTGGTCCAGCACGGTGTTGAAATCCTCCTCAGGCACTTGGAGCGTGATCGTGCCCTGGGCCGGCGTACCGGGGGCGGCCGACTGGGTCTCGGTGCTGGCCACGAACCCACCGCTGGCGACGGCCAGCGCCGCTACCCGGCTCAGGTCGGGCTGGATCTGCGCCCCTGCCACTACGAGGGTGATACCACCTGTCTCTTCGATCCTGGCCGATTGGACCGCAATACCCGATGCCGTACTGCCCGGTGCCGTACCGCCCGATGCCGTACTGGTCGATGATTGGCCTGGCGCGGGCTCGGCGGACTTGGCGCCGCTGCCGGCCGGGGCACCCGGCGCCGAGAATGCTCCCAGGCCTTCAGCGGCGGCCGGAGGGAGCGCGGCTCCCGCGGCGGCTGAGTGGTCGACCTGGTACGCCGGCGGGGCGGGGTTATGAGGGCCCCCACCGACGGTCGCCGCCAGGCCAGACGCACCGACCAGGCCGAGGACGAGCGCGAGCAACGCAAATGCCAACCGGCCCGGCCGCAACGGCCGCGGCCTGGAGACGGCTAACGACGTAGACGACGTGGTCACTTTCATGGGCCTTTAGTGGCACGCGCTGGCGCCGATCAACCGGTGCTCAACTGGAGCCGTGCCCGGCAGGGAGGCCGGCCAGTCCCTAACCAAGA
>JASHVH010000076.1 GCA_030039575.1 Acidimicrobiales bacterium
AAGACGACTATGTCGCCCCCTCGCCGGTAGCAGAGCGTTCCCTCCGGGGATGGCACCCAGGCGAAGTCCCGGGCCCGCAACGAAGACAGCCGGCCTCGCAACGAGAGCGCGGAGCGGTACAGCTCCAGCATCGACCCGGGTTCCGAGCGCTGAACGTCCGCCGTCAGCTCCCTCCAGCCCTCGGGCTGGGGCAGCCAAGGCGAAGCGCCGTCCCCAGTGAAGCCGAACGGGGGCTTCTGGCCGGACCATGGCAGCGGCACCCGGCAGCCGTCCCTGCCTCGGTCCGTCTTCTTGGAGCGGGCCCAGAGAGGGTCCTGCAAGAGGTCCTCTGGCAGGTCCTCCACTTCCCACAGGCCGAGCTCCTCCCCCTGGTATATATAGACCGTCCCTGGTAGAGAGAAGGCCAGAAGGGCTGCGGCCCGCGCTCGCCTGGTGCCCAGCGCAATGTCGCTGGGGTCGCCGATGCGCCGTTCGCTCATCTTGAACTCTGTCCTGGCCCGGCCATACCGGGTAACGGGACGGACCACGTCGTGGTTGCCCAGGACCCAGGTGGGGGTGGCTGAGAGACGGGCGTGAGCGCTCAGCGTGCCGTCGATGACCCGGTGCAGAGCTTGAGCCTCGAAGGGGCAGCACAAGAAGTCGAAATTGAACGCCGAGTGCAGTTCGTCATCACGCAGGTAGAGGGCGAAACGGTCGGCATCTTCGAGCCACACTTCTCCAATTAGCAGCCGGCGGTCTGGGTAATCATCGGCGATCCGCCGCCAACTGCGGTACGTCTCGTGGACTTCGTCCCGGTCCAGGTAAGGGTGCTGACCGGGACCTTTGGCCGCCTCGCCCGGGCCCAGGTCGGCCAGGGCGGGGTCCTTGGCCACCAAGGCCGCCGAATCTATGCGGAAGCCGTCTGCCCCGCGGTCGAACCAGAAACGCAACACCGACTCGAACTCGGCCCTTACGTCGGGGTTCCCCCAGTTGAGGTCGGGCTGCTCGGGGGCGAACAGGTGCAGGTACCAGTCCCCGGGCGTTCCGTCGACGTTGGTGGTCCTCGTCCAGGCGGGCCCGCCAAACTGCGACTGCCAATCGCTGGGTGGCAGTTCACCCGCGTCTCCCCGCCCCGGTCGGAAATAGAAGCGCTCGCGCTCGGGTGCGCCCGGCGGCACCGAGAGAGCTTCCAGGAACCACGGGTGCTGGTCCGAGCAATGGTTGGGGACGACGTCCAAGATGACCCGGATCCCGAGGGCGTGGGCGTCCGCGATAAGCGCTTCGGCGTCGGCCAGGGACCCGAACTGAGGGTCGATCTGGCGGTAGTCGGCTACGTCGTAGCCCCCGTCGGCCAGAGGGGACAGGTACCAGGGGTTGAGCCAGACGGCGTCCACACCGAGCTCAGCCAAATAGCTGAGGTGCGACCGGCAGCCGGCCAGGTCGCCGGTCCCGTCGCCGTTGCCGTCGGCGAAGCTGCGCAGGTAGATCTGGTATATGGACGCCGCGCTCCACCAGGGTGCCGCGGGCCGGGGAGCCTCGCCGCCGCTCGCGTGGGGCTTCGTTGCTCGTTCCCTGACAAAGGTCATTGGGTTCTCCTGAAATTAGGTACGAAGAGTGGCCCGCCGGTGACCCGTGCCGGTGGGCATTAGGCGGCCCCCAAAGACGTGGCTGCCGCCGTGATATGGCGTTGGAAGATCAGGAACACCAAGATGGTGGGGAAGCTGGCCAGCACGCTGGCCGCCAGCAGTATGTTCTGGCGGGTGTCGTCCGAGAGCGCCACCAGGGCCACGCTGATGGGGGCGGCGTCAGTATTGCCGCTGTAAATGAGCAACGGCCACAGGAAGTTCTGCCACAAGGCGACGAAGGCGATTATGGAAACGACGGCCAGGACGGGCCGGGCCAAGGGGAGGACAATGCTCCACAGCCGGCGCAGCGCCCCGGCCCCGTCGATCTCGGCCGCTTCCATCATCTCCTGAGGGATCTGGTCGAAAAAACGCTTCAGGATGAGGAAGTTGAAGGCGTTGGCGACGGCCGGTAACCAGATGCCCGCCGGGTTGTCGAGCAGGCTCGAGTGCACCACCGGGAGGTGAGAAGCGACCAGGTACTCGGGTACCACCAGGGCGTAGAGAGGCAGCATGAGGCTGGCCAGGATGGCCCCAGTGATCAGGTAGCCAAATCGCGGCCGCATCCGGGACAGGGCAAAGGCGGCCAATGTGAGCAGGGTCAGCTCGAACAACCAGCCGCCGCCTGCCTGTAGCACGGTGTTGAGGAAATAATGGCCCAGCTGCAACTGGTCCCACGCCGTCCGGTAATTGCCGGGCAGCCACCGCTGCGGCAAGAAGGTGGGGCTGTTCTGGCCCAGGTCCTGCTGCGAGCGCATCCCCCCGGTGACGGCCCAGAACATCGGGAACAGGAAGACGGCGGCAAATATGAGCACCACAAAGGAAAAGACGGTCCAGTAGACGACCTTGCCTTTGCGGCGCGACAGGGTGGCTGCCGAGACCAGGGTCCGGGCAGACGCTTCGGGCCGCACCCTCCGGCGCGCTGGCCGGCGGGCCGGGCGGGGCCGCGCCGGGACGCGCACCGTTGCGCTGGGGGCCGCTCCTGCGGGGGCCGCGGGCGGGTCTAGCACGGCTCTAGCCATGGCTCCTGGTCAGCCTTAAGTAGAAAGCCGAGAAGATGGCGAGGAACACCAAGAGCATGGCGCTCAACGCGCAGGCGCCGCCGTAGTTGTTGTAGTTGAAGGCGTACTGGTAGATCAGGTAAAGCACTGTGACCGTGGCGTTCTGTGGCCCCCCGCCTGTCATCACGTAGACTTCGGTGAACACCTGCATAGTGGCGATGATCTGCAAGAGCATCAAGATGAGGAGCAGGTAGCGGGTCTGGGGGACCGTCACGTGGCGGAACCTTCGCCATATGCCGGCGCCGTCCAGCTCGGCCGCCTCGTACAGCTGCCCGGGGATGTTCTGCAGGCCCGTCAGGTATATGAGGGTCGTCAGCCCCATGTTCCCCCAAGTGGTTACGAGCACCAACGAGACGATGGCGGTGTTGGTGGAGTAAATCCAGCTCGAAGTGGGCAGGTGGGCTCCCCGCAGGACCAGGTCGAAAAGCCCCGAGCCTGGTGTGTAGAACCACTTCCACAACAAAGCGGTCACTACGGGCGGTATGACAACAGGGAGGTAGACGACCGTACGAAAAAACCACCTGGCGTGGCGCATCTCGTTGATCACGACAGCGGTTATGAACGGGACGCCGAAGCCGAGCACGAGAGCGATCCCGGTGAACTCGAACGTGTTCCGCCACGCCGCCACGAACTCGGGGTCCGAAAAGATGGCCCGGTAATTGGCCAGTCCATCGAAAGTGGCGGTGCCGAAGTTATAGTGCTGAAAGCTCAGGATTATGACCTTGATCCCCGGGTACCAGGAGAACAAGGCAAAACAGAGTACAGCTGGGGCGATCAGCAGGTAAGCGAGAAGGTTGTTCCCGAGGGTGTTGCGGCCGGCGCTGGTGCTCGTGTACCCGCGCTGCTCCGGTGCCGCTCTCACGGCTGCTGCGCGAACTAGCACAGTCGCATTTCGTAGTTCTCGATGGTGCCGCTTTGCGTGACTGGCGCCCCGCTAAGGACGGCGCCGCCATAGGGAGGCATGGCGGCGCCTGGCGGCATAGCGGTTGGGCTTCGGTCCGATCTGGGAACGAAAATTGCTCTCTCGAACACTTTTTCGTTCACAGTTCCGCAGCTTGCACCCGCACACCGGTCCTAGCCGAAGTAGTTGAGGAGCAGGGTGTTGACCTGGGAAGCGGCCGCGTGCAGGCCGTCTTCGATGTCGTAGGTCTGGTTTGTGAGCACGCCCGACATTACGGAATCGAGGACGGAGTAGATCTGCTGGGCGTCAGGCGGTTCGACGAGGGCCTGCATGGTCGACATGGCCTGCTCGAACAGCTGGAAGTTCTGCGTCGGCTCGGTCAGGTACGGCTTCTCGGCGGCCAATTGGACCTGGTTTTCTTTGCCCTGCCACAGGTTGGGCTCGGGCAGGCCCACGGGGGACTGCTTCTGGGCTTTGGTCCGCGCATAATCGAGCGAGCCCTCACCGGGCGTCAGGTACTCGTACTCGATGAACTTGATGCCCGCCTGGATCTGGGCCGGGGTGTCGTGCACATCGAACAGGTAGGCGCCGCCGCCCATCAAAGTGGCCTTGGCGGGGCCGTTCTCGCCGGGGAGGGCGGAAATACCGATGTTGTCGTAGCTGTTGCCGTACGTCTGGACGATCGTCGGGATGTTGTCCGGGGCGGCGACGTACATCCCCAGTTGGTTGGCGCCCATCATCTCCTCGAGGTCGGGGATCTGCAGGAGCTGCTTGGTGCCCATGGAATTGTCGACCCAGCGCATGTTGTGGAGGTTCTCGAGCACCTGTTGGCCGAGGGCGTTGTTAAAGTTGGCGTGCCGGCCGTTGGCGGTGACCATCGTCCCGCCCATCGAATAAAGCTCGGCGGTGAAGTGCCAACCGCCCTGGTTGTCGGCGCTGTAGTCGGCGTAACCGACTATGCCGTTGCCGAGGGCGGAGATCTTCTTGGCGTCAGCCCGGACACCGGCCCACGTCGTAGGCGGGTCGTTGGGGTTGAGGCCGGCTTCGGTGAACAGCTTCCGGTTGTAGAGCAGGCCCATGGTGTAGTCAGCGCTGGGCAGCCCGTACAGGTCGCCGTTCTTGCCCCGGACGGTGTTTAGGACCGACGGCAAGATGTCGTTTATGCGGGGGTCGTTGGTCGGCAAGTACTTTTGGATGTCAGCCACCTGGCCCGAGGCGATGGCCTCCTGGGTGTCGGTCAAGTAGGCGTAAAAGGTGTTCTCCTCCTGACCGGCAGCCAGCTTGGGCCAGAAGGTATTGACGTTGTCGCACGGGAACTCGTCGTGGGAGACCACGGTGACGCCTGGGTTGGCCTTTTCGAAATTAGCGACGTCCTGCAGCCAGTCCTCGCGCGGGATCGGGGCGCTGGTCTGAGGCTCGCAGTTAACAGTTATGGTCACGTTCTGTGCCGATGCGCTGACCGGCGAGGCGTACCCGGGCGCAACGGCGAAGGTCGTCGGTGCTACTAAGGCGGCCGCAGCCACGCAGGCCAGGGTCGCGGTACGACTGTGCTTTTTCAATGCTTCCCCTCTCTTTGTGCTCTTAGCCTTGGGCTGAGCCCTCCGCCGGGGTTAACCAATGGCAGGTCGCACCGGGCCTTTCAGAGGCCCAATGGGCGGTGGCACCGCCCTTTCGTCCCCTCTGAACGAACACGTCATGCTGGTCCCTCCGACCTGCCTTGTACCGGCGTCCAGGTCGGTGGGCCTGGAAGCCTGCCGCGATTGGACGGCATCCAGGGATCGTAAACTATCCGACAGATGTTTGCAAGAGAAGAACAAGACGTTCTAACTTCCTGACTAGACCTGTGAGCTTTCTCACAAGACCCGTGAGATTCCTGACGGGACCCGCGTTAAACTTTTCGGGGCTTGGTGTGGTCGGGTTCACTAGCCGCCCTCGCCAGGGCGGCGATCAGCAGGGTACGACCGTGCCTTAGCCCGCCACCAGGGCTTCCAGCTTGCGCCCCGGTGGAGCCGTCGAGCCCCGGACGACCAGTTCCGGCTCGAACAGCAGCTTCTCGCTGGGTGCCACCGTGCCGTCCATTTGGGTGACCAGCAGTTTTACCGCGGCGCGCCCCATGGCCTCGATGGGCTGGCGGACCGTCGTAAGCGGGGGGTCGGTGCAGGTCATGAAGGCGGAGTCGTCATAGCCGACGACGGAGACATCTTCGGGCACGCCGAGCCCCGACCGGCGGGCGGCGCGTATGACGCCCAGCGCGAGGGGGTCGCTGGCGCAGATGACGCCCGTAACGCCCCGGGCGATCAGGCGGGCCCCCGCGGCGTGACCCGCCTCAAGGGAAAAGGGCACATGTTCGACCACGTCGGGCCGCATGCCCATCCCGTCCCGCCGGCTAGCTTCCCGGAAGGAACGCAGCTTGAGCAGGCTCGGCATGTGGTCTTCAGGCCCAAGGACCATGCCGATGGCCTGGTGGCCGAGGGCCCGTAGGTGGCTGTACGCCTGCTCCATGGCGGCGACGTCGTCAGTAGCAACCTGAGGGAAGGCGAGGTCATCGCTTGACTCGTTAATGAGCACCACCGGCAGCGAACGGTCCCGCAGCAGGTGGTAGTGCTCATGGGGAGAATTGGCTTCGGCGAAGTTGCCGCCGGCGAAGATGACCCCCGAGGCATGCTGCTCGAGCAGGAGCTTCACGTAGTCAGCCTCCGGCTGGCCGTTGGGCCCGCTGGCGCACAGCACGGGCGTGAACCGGAGCTGGGCCAGGGCACCGCCCACAACCTCGGCGAACGCCGGGAAGATGGGGTTTTGCAGTTCAGGGAGGACGAGCCCAACCAGGCGGGCGCGCTTACCCTGCAGCTTGGTAGGCCGTTCGTAACCAAGGACGTCAAGGGCGGTGAGGACAGCTGTCCGCGTGGAGGCGGCGACGCCGGGACGCCCGTTGAGGACCCGGCTCACGGTGGCCTCGCTGACGCCGACTTTTTCGGCGACCTCGGTCAGTTTTGCGGGCAACGCCGACTCCTTATGTCCCGTTCCTGCGCCTCTCGAAAGAGCCGGTCAGGCCACGTAGCTCCGGCACCGGCGTAAGACCCCGGCAAGGCCTCTTAATGGGGGGTCCGATCCTGTGTCCCTCTGGGCAGTCTAGAGGGTTCTTGCTCAATTTCATCTCTCTCTTGCAAGAAATGATAGCAGTTTATACCGTGGCTCAGCGAGCGTGCCCGGCGTCCAGGTGCCGATCGCGGGCGACCGGCGCGCCCCCCTTCCCTGGACGCTCACGGTGTCCGGGGCCGAGATCGGTTCAGACCACGTGCCGGGAACCTGTGTGACCTTCCTGTTCGCTTGGGGCCCGGGCCAGAAGATAGGTAACGGCTTTCCCTACTGCATTGCCCCGGCCAGCGGCCTGGTGACGTCGCACGGCACTCAGTGGTCTTTCAACCTTGACGCCGCCGGCTTCGACGGCGTCGTGCCCTACGCGACCGGCGGCACGGGGATCGGTGGGATAGTGGTGCTGGCGGTACCCCAAGCCCGGAGCATCCGGGCCGTCTTTGCCGACGGTGAGGTGGTCGCGCTGGAGGCCCACCCGTTGCCGGTGCGGGCCCACCGCGCTGCCGCCATCGCGTACCGCGTGACGATCGACCCGCGCCGGTTTAGCACCCAGTTCCGGTGGGTGAGCCACCGCCGCACCGACGGGGAAAATCTCACTATTTAACCAACGTTCTTCGACCCGATATAAGGGACCAAAATGTGGCCGGAATTCCGTGGCCCAGGAACCTTGGCCGATTTTTACCGAAAATTAGACTGCTCCTCGGCGAACTCTCAGATTGCAGGCGCCACCCACCTCCTACCGTGGACTAATGGCCAAGAACCCTCCGTCCCCCGGCGCGGTCGGCCGCCGGCGGCCACAACCTCGCAACCTCGTGGGTGGGGAAATCCGCCGCTGGGTGGCGCAAGGCGCGGAGGAACGGCCGGCGCAATATTTCTTGAAGGGTGCGCGCGACGACCGGACCGTAACCTACGCCCAATTGGCCAACCTGGCCCGCAGCCTGGAGGCCCAGCTCGACCGAGCCGGGGCGCCGTCCGATGGCCCTATAGCTCTGAGCACTGAGGACTACCTGGAATACGCCGCCACCTTCGTTGCCCTGCTCGCCACCGGCCGAACAGTGGTCCCTCTTGACCCCAACGCGCCGGCGCCCGAGCTGCGCCGCACGAGGGCACTGACCGGCACGGTGGCCACCATCACCCGCACCGGACTGTTCGAGGGCCTCGCCGGCCCCAACGGGGGCGTCTTCCTTGACGTGCCTGAGGGCGGCTCCGGGGTCTCCTCGGCCACGGGGGGGACTGGCGGGGTGGGCCGCTCGGCCAGTGACGGCTCCAGCAATCCTCGGGAGGGCGCTGTCCTCCTGCGCACCAGCGGCACGACCGGCACGCCGAAGGTAGTGAGGCTGACAGCGGGCCAGCTGGCCCATGTGGCTCAGGGTGTTGCCGTACACCACCGTTTGGCCCCGGGAGAGCGCGGGTTCTCTCCCTTGCCCCTTTTCCATGTAAACGCCGAGGTAGTGGCCTTGTTGGCGACGCTAGCCGGGCAGGCCAGCGTCGTGCTCGACGACAGGTTCCACAGGACGCATTTCTGGGAGAACGTTGCTCGTCACGGGGCTACGTGGGTCAACGCGGTCCCCGCCATTATCACCATCCTGGCGACGGCTGACCCGCTGGCCGCCGCGCCGGACGAAGTACGGCGGCAGGTAACGGGCAATGTCCGCTTCGTGCGCTCGGCGTCGGCCCCCCTGCCTGTTGCCACTCTCCAACGGTTCGAGGCTGTTACGGGGCTGCGCGTGGTCGAGAGCTATGGCATGACTGAGGCCGCCAGCATGATCACGGCCAACCCCGTAGATGGCGTGCGCA
>JASHVH010000077.1 GCA_030039575.1 Acidimicrobiales bacterium
CGGAGCCCCGCAGAGCGATGCAACCGCGCCGGTCGAGGCCCACCGCGGCGGTCCTGGGGCGCCAAAATGTCGTTGCCGTTACTTCTTCAGCCCCACAACACATTTTCAGCCCCTGTAAGGGCCGAAATGGCGCCGGCGGTTACGCTTTCGTCAAATCCTCGCCCGGGGCGCAACAACAGGCGGATGGCTGCGCTCCAATCACCGACGCCGGGTGCCCATAGTGAGCCGTCCCGCGCTGAGAGTGAAGAACCTCAGCCCGGCGCGGCCGGCTATTTGGTACCAGCGGGGACCTGACCCGCTTTAAGAGGCTCAATAGGCTCCGGGGGACAGGCGTCGGCCTCGGCAAAATGCTGGCGCTGGGCTGCGTTCACGGCCTCCGTGTGAGCTAGCAAGAAAATGCCCGCCACAACCGCTGAGAACGACAAGACCTCCAGCGTTGTTTCGGCCACGCCGATGCGAATGGCTTCGCCAAAAGCCACTGCCCCAATGAGGACGCTCACGATCGGGTCTGTAGCCGAAAGGGTAGGCAACGAAGCATCCAGTGGGCCGGCCTGGAAAGCGCTCTGGGCCAAGACCATGCCGGCCACCCCGGCTCCCGCCAGGACGTAAGGCTGCCAGCTTTCGAACAGTTGGGATACCCCAAGGGACAGCAGGTGAGCACAGGTCTTGGTCAGCGCCGCACACAGGCCGTAGACGATCCCGCCGGCCGAGCCGTAGGCCACCGCCTTCCACCGCGGGCTACTGCGGTGGCCGATCGCTACGAGCCCGCCAGCCAGCACGGCGGTGGCGCACAGCAAGATCGTCCAGGTGACGGCGTCCACATTGGGGTGACCGGCTGCAGGTCGGCTGGCGACCAGGAACACGGCCAGGCCCCCGGTGACCAAGAGCGCCCCCGCCCAGTCCCAGCCGTGGAAACGGTACGCCGTAAAGCGGGCCTTTATCGGCAGGGCGAACAGCAGGCCGAGGACCAGCAACGGCTGCACGAGCACCAGGGACCCGACCGTCAGAGCCCACCACTGCAGCGCGTACCCGCCCACGTCAAAGCCAAGCCCAGCCACCCAACGCGGGCGTCTAGCCAAACGAGCTACCAGGCTCAGGCGAAGGGCCTTGTCAGCCGGCTGTTTTTCGGCCTCCCAGTGCTGGAGCACCGATGCGAGCGCATACGACAAAGCCGCCGCCAAGGCGGCAAGCACTGCCACGTTGATAACCTACCAGCGCCGGGGGCCTGCACCGCTCGATAAGGCCTTTGTAAGACAATTGACACTGACCGTGGCAGACGGGCCGCCGCCGTAGAATTGGTTCGCTGAGCATGGCCAAGAGGCGGTGCCCGGTCGGCTCCTGCGCCTCGTCCTGCGCCCGGGCCAACGCGATCTCCTACGTGGACGGGTTGGTGTCGGTCAACCCCGCCTATCTAACGATCACGGGGCATCGAGCCCGTCCACGACCTATGGGGAGGCCGTCCCCCGCCATCACGCCCAGTTACAGCGGCTTCGTAAACGGTAACACCACCGCCTCGCTGGTGGACGCCCCGACCTGTTCGACCACCGCCACCAGTGCCTCACCTCCCGGGAGCTACCCCTCGGCCTGCTGGGGGCAGTCGGCCCCAATTACGACGCCTCCTACGTCGAGGGCACAGTAACGGTCAAGGCGGCCCCGGTCACCACCACGACCACTACGGCCGGCGCCACCACAACCGCGACCGCGCCTGCCAGCACCCCGCCCCCGCCGGTCACCGCCACCACGGTCACCACGCCCGACCCGAAGCCGTAGCCCCACGCCGAGCTCTCTTACCCCGACGGGGCGATCATCGCCTTTGGCGACGGCGAGTACGTCTGCGCCGGTGGCCGCGCCTTCGCCGGGCCGGCCAAGGAGCTTGCGGCGCTCGAGAAGTTCGACCACGCCAGGGTGCTGAGCGCCCCGGCCGGGACCACCCCGCCCACGCCCGCCAGCTTGCGCCCGGGCACGCTGGTCTCCACCCGGGCAGTCAACGGCAACGCCACCATCTACGTAGCCAGCACCGATGGCGAGCTGCACGGCTTCTCGACGCCCGGCCAGTTCTTCGGGGACGGCTACGACGATGCCCTGGTCGTGACCGTACCGAGCCTCGCTCACTTGGCCATCGGCTCTACGGCCGGCGCCGCCGGCCCAGCGGTGACGGCCTTCGCCACCAAGGCGGACGGGGCGGTAGTTGATTCGTCGGGTGCGTTCTATGTCTTTGCCGGGGGCAGCGCCTTTGGCATCTCGACTCGGTCCAAGCTCGTGAAGATCCAAAGCGCGGACAGGGCCAAGGTGCTGGACGGCCCGGTCGGCCCCGCCGAGACCGAGGCCGCCATCGCCTCTGGCGCGCTGCTCAGTGCCCCGAGAAAGGTGTACGTGAGCTACCAGGGCGCCCTGTACCTGTTCAGGACCAGGGCCCAGCTGGCGAGCGACGGCTACGGCGGCACGGCAGCGGTGCCCGTGGCCGGTACCGGTGCCCTCAGCATTATCTCTCCTCACTCCGGGCAGTAGGTTTTCTGCGCCGGGGGGTCACGGTGCAACGCCTTAGTCGGCGCGGAGACCCGCAATTCGCCTAAAATTTCGACAGCCTCTGCCCGCGTCCGACCATCCGTAATTCACTCGAATTTCCGGAGACTTACATCGTGGTCCCGGGTTTTGGGCCACGGTCCACCTGCATGAGCCGAAGAACGTGAACAAGGTCCTAATAAGATGGGCTGCGCAAACGCCGTTCCCGCGACCAGTGGATCTGGGGAGCATTGAAGGGTTTGTATACAAAAACCGTCACAAACCCTTCAAAGCCGCGACGGCATGAGCCTGGGACCGGGCATCACGACGCCCCACGGCCCGCCTGTCCCGTCAACGGGGGAAGCTGACCTCAAATTCTTGCCCAACTTCCCGTACTAGCGGGGGAAGCTCAGCTCAAATTCTCGCCCAACTTCCCGTACTAGCGAGGTTATGCCTCCGAAATAGCGACTATAGCGTCGGCCGCGGTCTTGCCTTCTTGGGTCAGCGAGCCGTGAACGGGGGCATCAAAACTGAACACACCTCCATCGGCAGCTACGAGCCAGTAACCGCCATCGGCCGGGTCACTCGCGATGCCCGTGATGCGGTTGGCGAGGCCCTTGTTTAGCAGCGAACCGTGGAAGGCGGCGTGGAAAGTGAACACAGTTCCATCGGCAGCTACGAGCCAGTAACCGCCGCTGACCCGGTCGACGGCCATGCCAACGACTGCGGACTGCAGATCTTTCCCGCCCATCGAACCGTGGAACGGCGCGTGGAAACTGAAGACGCCGCCGTCCGCTGCCACCAGCCAATACCCACCGGTGGACGGGTCGGCGGCTATCCCGACGATGGGCGAGCGGAGATGCTTGCCTGCCATCGACCCATAAGCCGGGGCGTGGAAATTGAACACAGCGCCACTTCTTGCCACTAGCCAATACCCGCCAGTGGCTGGGTCATTGGCCATGCCGACGATCGGTGAGCTCATGTGGTTGTTACCAAGCGAGCCGTAAAAGGGCGCATCAAAGCTGAACACGCCGCCGTCGGCGGCCACGAGCCAGTAACCGCCCGTGCCGGTGTCCGCAGCCATACCGACGATGGGCGAGCGGAGGTGCCTGCCCACCATCGACCCATGAGCCGGGGCGTTGAAACTGAACACGCGGCCTGAGCTCGCGGCCAGGCGGTAGCCGGGCGTCCCACGGGCGGCCTGGTGAGCCGTGGTTATGGGAGGCGCCGTCGTCGGCGCTGGAGGGGTGAGCGTAGTAGTAGGAGCCTTTGTAGAAGTCGGCGGCGTGGGGGCCCTTGTGGCAGGGGCCGGCGTAGTCGTGGCAGACGTGGTCGTGGCGGAGGGCGGGGTCGCCGTGCCGGACGACGACGTTGTTGTGGTCGTGAGGCCGGCCGAAGTCGACGTCGCACCGGTAGTCGTCGTGGCAGCAGTGGTCGTCGTCGCTGGGAGCGGAGCCGCGTTGACTATGAACCCGTTGGTCGCCCCGGCGTAGGTGACCGTGCCGGCCGTACCGCTCAGGCTGAGGCCACTGCAGCTGGAGCCATCGATGGTGTAACTGCCCGCTGTCAGGGCGCTGGTGATCGGGATACCGCCGTCTACGCTCGAGCACTCGAGCGTCCCGGTCACACTGAGGCTGCTCGGCGCAGTGCCGGTGTAGCTGAAGGTCGGGACCGAAGACCCATCGGCCTGAGACCCTGAGATGTTGGCGGTCATTTGCTGGTACTCGAATGCCCCGGCATCACAGTTTTGGCCGGCCACGCCAGGGCGGGAAAAACCCCGCTCGTCAGCGCTCACTGTGCAGGCGGCGGCCGGGACTTCCTCGAAAGCCGAGCTGGACGGGCCGATGCCCAGCGTCTGCGGCCCGCTCGAGCCGTTGGCCGCCAAAGAAGTGGCCAGGTTGATGGTGGAGCTGTTCACGACGCTTGTGGCACCAAAGGCGCAGGAGGCGTCCGATTCGACGTTGTAGCCTCCATCGGCGATGGGATTGCCCTCCCCATACTCGCCGGCGGCGGGCCCACCGCAGCCCGCCGAGTCGAGGACCGAATTAGCGATTGTGGCTGTGTCGCTATTGTAGATGCCCTCGCCGACCTCAGCCGTGTCGTCGAGGAATGTGTCATCCAGAAAGGTGCTCGGGCCCATGTTATATACAGCGCCGCCGAACCCGTTGGTACTGTCGTCGTAGAAAGTGTCGTCCGTCGCAGTGAGGGCCCCAAGGCTGTGAATGGCCCCGCCAAATGTGTGAACCGTGTCGTCATAGAAAGTGTCGTCCGTAGAGATGACGGCTTGGTAGCTCATTACCGCGCCCCCGAAGCTATAGGGGTACGTCACGCCTTCCGGCTCGGAGGTCGCCGTCCCCTTGTCCTGCGCGAAAGTATCGTCGGCAATAATGACGTCCGCTGAGTTAGTAGCACTCGCCGCGCCACCGAATATGACCCCTCCCCAGCTGCCATTGTCGTCGAGAAAAGTGTCGCCGCTGGCGGTGAGAGGCCCGACGGAATCGATGGCCCCGCCGTTCCCGGTGGCAGTATCATCGCTGAACGTGTCGTCAGAGGCAACCACCGTGCCTTCGCTATAGATCGCGCCGCCGGCATTAGCGGCACTGTCGTCGTTGAACGTGTCGGCCGTGGCGGTCAACGTCGACCCGCTGGTTACGTAAATAGCGCCGCCACAAATACCCGGCTCGACCTCGCTATCCGGCACCGGTCCCGCAATATCGTTGGTGAAATTGTCATCGGTCAATGTGAGCGCCGCCGCCGCCGAAGCGCCGACCACAACCGCCGTTAGCTGTGCGCCAACGACCGACACGCCGCTAATACTGACGGTCCCGCCGTCGACGGAAAACGCGGAAAAGCCTTCCGCTGTAATTGTCGTGGCCGAGGCGCCGGCACCCTCGATCGTGAGAGAGGCCAGGGAGTACCCATCGGCCGCCATCTCCGGTTCGTCGTAATTGCCGGCTGCCGCGGCAACGGTGACTTCGTCGCCGGCGTAAGCGCCGGCTGTAGCCGTGGCGACGGCCTGGCCGAGGTCACAGGCGTCGCTCGGCGAGGTGCACGTCGT
>JASHVH010000078.1 GCA_030039575.1 Acidimicrobiales bacterium
CAACTATGACGTTCGCGTGTCCGCCCGGCGGGCCACCGCCGAGGGCCAGGGGCCAACCCTCGGGCCAGCAATGAAAGGCCGAGCGGGATGGCCGCTACCCGGTTTCAGCGGCCGCCCGGCTCGGCCGTACGTAGAGAAATTGGATGCGAGCGGGATGGCCGCCACCCAGTTTCAGCGGCCGCCCGGCTCGGCCGTACGCCGAGACCACTGGGCGGCTAACTAAGAGGGAGGGAGACGGTGACCACCAGCGGTCCGTAAAACTGGGAGATCTTCCGCGCCTTACGTCGAAAACCCGGTCGCGGCGGTGTCACTTTGGTGAGCGGCAGCAAAGAGGGCCGCTCGGCCGAGGGGCCTGACCGACAGGCTCAAAACGAAAGGCCAAAGCGAAAGGCCAAAGCGAAAGGACCGATGAAGATGCGTTTTATGCTGCTTCAGAACTACGGCAGGGTGGAGTCGGGCTGTGGACCGTTGTCTGAATGGGACCCTGCTGACATCAAGGCGCACATCCAGTTCCAGCAGGTGTTGAACGAGGAACTGTCCAAGCGAGGCGAACTGGTCGACGCCCAGGCTCTAAGTGGGCCGGAGCGGGCGAAGTTCGTCGTGTGGGACGGCACCGGTGCACCCGTCATTACTGACGGGCCGTTCCCGGAGTCGAAGGAGCTTCTCGCCGGTTTCCGCCTTGTCGACGTCGAGACGGCCGAGCGAGCCATAGAGATAGCCGCCCGGGCGTCATCGGCCCCCGGGCCGAACGGGGTACCCGTCCGCCAGCAGATCGAGGTGCGCGAGGTGCTCAGCGCCCCCAACCCGGACCTGTAGCCCCGGCCAATGACGACCGAGGACCTCTTGCGCCAGCTGGCGCCGCGGGCCCTCGGGGTCGTCGCCCGCCGGTACGGGGACTTCGCCGACGCCGAGGATGCCGTTCAGGAAGCACTCCTGGCCGCCGCCACCACATGGCCCACTGATGGGTGCCCCGACAACCCGCTCGCATGGTTGGTCCGCGTAGCCGGCCGCCGCATGGCCAACACCTACCGGGCTGAGGACGCCCGCCGGCGGCGGGAGGACCTCGCCGCGTCCTGGTCACTGGCGGGCCCCGAACCTCTGCCGGGCGAGGACGACACGCTGGTCGTCATGTTCATGTGCTGCCACCCCGCCCTGGCGGCGTCCTCGGCCATACCGCTTACGTTGCGAGCGGTCGGAGGGCTGTCAACCCGTGAGATCGCCCGGGCCTTCCTGGTCCCCGAGGCGACCATGGCCCAGCGCATTAGCCGGGCCAAATCGAGAGTGAAGGCGGCCGGGGGCGGCTTCGCCCTGCCTGCACCAGGCGAACGAGCCGAACGCCTACGGTCGGTGCTCCACGTCCTCTACCTCATCTTCAACGAGGGGTACGCCACCAGTAGCGGGCCCGACCTGGGCCGCTCCGACCTGTCCTGTGAAGCCGTCCGCCTGGCCCGCATCGCCTACGCCGCCCTCCCAGGAGACCCGGAGGTGGCGGGGCTGCTGGCCCTCATGCTTCTCACCGAAGCTCGCCGGCCGGCTCGCACCGACGACAGGGGCGAACTGGTGCCGCTCTCCGACCAGGACCGGGCTCTATGGGACCGGCGCCTGATCGCCGAGGGCGTGGCCCTGGTCACCGCCGCTTGGCAACGAGGCCAGGTGGGCGAGTACCAGCTCCAGGCGGGCATCGCCGCCGTTCACGATCAGGCGGACGCGTACGAAGGCACTGACTGGTGCCGGATCCTGGCTCTTTACGACTTGCTCGAGGCGATGACCGGCAACCCCATGGTCACCCTCAACCGGGCGGTGGCCGCCGCCATGTGCAAGGAGCCGGGCGCCGGCCTCGCCATACTCGACGGCTTGAGCGAGCGGCTCGGCGACCACCACCGGCTGCACGCAGTACGGGCGCACCTGCTCGAGCTGGCCGGCGACAGGGAGCCGGCCATTTCCGAGTTCAAGGTGGCCGCCCGTCTGACTTCGAACGTCCGCGAACAGCACTACCTGACCACCAAAGCGGCCCAGCTGGGCGCCGACCGACCTGGTTTAGTGGACCAGCCGGAGTGCACACTTCCCGAGCCCGCACGAGAAGACCTTTGAAATCCACAAGGCGGCCGCTGTTCCCTGGCCCCAATAAATTTGCGTTTAGTGCATCATTTATTAGTGTGCAATGATACAGTGACTGCAAGATGACCGAAACGAACGGCCTAAGCCCGTCCTCGGGGCCCCAGCCCTCGCTGCGCGAACGGAAGAAGCTGGCCACGCGACGTGCCCTCCAGCGCGTCGCCCTCGACCTGGTGGCCCAGCGCGGGTACTCGCGGGTCACTGTGGAAGACATCGCTGAAGCGGCCGAGGTCTCTCCGCGGACGTTCTTCAATTACTTCCCCTCCAAAGAGGCGGCGCTGCTCGGGGCGGACCCGGAGCGCACTGAAATGTTGCGCCGGCGCCTCGTCGAAGAACCTCCGGGCAAGAGCCCGCTCGAAGCCCTCCGCAGCGTCCTCGTCGACGAGGTCCGCAAGCTGGCCGAAGAGCTGTCCGAGCTGGGGGGTGGGCCCGCCGACTGGGTGTGCCGCATCAAATTGGCCCTCGTGGACCCCCAACTGAAAGCAGCCCAAGCGGCCCATATGACGCAGATCGAGCAGGCCGTCGTCGCCGGCCTGGCCGAGCGTCTGGGGACCGACCCGACAACGGACCCGTACCCGGTGCTTCTCGCCAGCACGGCGATAGGGTTGATGCGAGCAGTTATTTCGATCTGGGCGAGACTTGGGGATGCGGTGACGCTCGACAGCCTCACCGGTTCCGCCTTCGAGGCGCTCGCTAATGGTCTCCCACAGGACTGGGGCCTGCAAATGATCGCCCCCGAAAAAGCCCCACAGAAAGAGAAGGATCCTGCCAAGTGAGCTCGAGCACCAATACTCCTGACAACGGCAACGCCCCGGGAGGCCTCGAGCAATCGACTGCGGTGGCGGTTCAAGCCGGTCAGCCAATGTACGGCCTCAGCCATCGCCGGGTCCTGCTCATCATCGGCGCCCTGATGCTGGGCATGCTGCTGGCCGCACTCGACCAGACGATCGTCTCAACGGCGCTGCCAACCATCGTCGGCGACCTGGGGGGCGGTGCCCACATCGCCTGGGTGGTGACGGCGTACCTGCTCGCCGCCACGGTCTCGACCCCGTTGTGGGGCAAGCTCGGGGACCAGTACGGGCGGAAGATTTTCTTCCAGGCCTCCATTGTCATCTTCCTCGTCGGCTCCATTTTCTCGGGCCTCAGTCACTCCATGGTCGAGCTCATCGGCTTCCGGGCAGTGCAGGGCCTCGGCGGCGGCGGCCTGATGGTGGGCGCACAGGCGATCGTGGGCGATGTGGTCTCACCCCGGGAGCGGGGCCGCTACGTCGGCCTGTTCGGGGCCGTCTTCGGCGTGGCCAGCATTGTCGGCCCGCTCCTCGGAGGTGTGTTCGTTGACGACCTGTCCTGGCGCTGGATCTTCTACATCAACCTGCCCATCGGTGCGATCGCCCTCCTCGTCGTAGCCAGTCAGGTGCCCGGCCACCTGGGTACGGTCCACCATGTCATCGACTACCTCGGGGCGGCGGCGCTGACGCTCGCCGCCAGTTCGCTCGTCCTGTTCACGAGCCTCGGCGGCACCACCTACGCCTGGGGGTCGGCGCCGATAATCATGCTGGGCATCGCCGGAGTAGTGCTGATCGGCGTGTTCGCTTTCATCGAGCGGCACGCGGCCGAGCCGGTATTACCCCTGCACTTGTTCAAGAACCGCACCTTCGCGTCGACCAGCCTTGTCGGCTTCGTTATCGGCTTCGCCATGTTCGGTGCCATCACGTACTTGCCCGCCTTCTTCCAGGTGGTGAGGGGCTTGTCGCCCACGGCGTCCGGGGTCGAGCTTTTGCCCCTGATGGCGGGGCTGCTCGTCGTATCGATCGGCTCGGGCCAGATCATCGCCAGGACGGGCAAGTACCGCTTCTTCCCGATCGCCGGGACAGCCGTGACCACCCTCGGGCTGTACCTGTTCTCCACCATGGGCCCGGGCACGTCCGCCGCCGTCGAAGCCCTTTATATGGTCGTCCTGGGCGCCGGGCTGGGCGGGGTCATGCAGGTGCTGGTGATCATCGTGCAAAACGCCCTGCCCCAGAGTGAGCTGGGCGTAGCCACCTCGGGTGCGACCTTCTTCCGTTCCATCGGTGGTTCGTTCGGGACGGCCATTTTCGGGGCCATTTTCGCCAACGTGCTCGTCGGTAACCTGGCCAGCCATTTGCACGGCCTGAGCCTGCCTCCCGGGTTCCATACGGCTGATATAACGCCGGGAATGCTCGCCCATTTGCCGGTGCTGGTGCACCACGGCCTCGTCGCCGCTTACGCCCAGACCATCCAGACCGTGTTCGAGGTCTCAGTGCCGATCTGCGCCCTGGCCTTCTTCGCCAGCCTGCTGATCCCGCACGTCGAACTGAAGCGGTGGCCGGAGACGGCGTCCGCACAGGCGGGCGGGGCCGCACGAGGGGCGGCGGAGGCCCCGGTGGCAGCGGCACCGGGACCAGCGGCACCTGAGCCGGCAGGGTTGGCCCCGGCGGCCCAGGCAGTCGACGGGGCCGCGCTAGCAGGACCGGGTGTCGCAGCGGCACCGGAGGCCGCCTTCGGCCCGGCCACGCAGGCCTGGTCTCAGGCCGCCGAGCCGCCTGAGCGCCTGAGGTAGCGCGCACTACAACCCGTCATCTGACCAGCCGGCGAAGCTCTGGGGCACGGGGACCGGCGTCCCCGGGTGCTCGGCCTCCCAGGCGGCAGCCACGGCCGCCGCCACCTGCTCGTGCACCCTGGCCTGGAACATGGAGGGCACGATGACACCCAGCGCGAGCTCCTCGTCGCTGACGCACGCCGCAATGGCGCGAGTCGCCGCCGATTTCATCGCCGGCGTCACGTAAGCGGCCCGGGCGGCCAGGGCGCCTTTGAAAAACCCGGGAAAGCACAGTGAATTGTTGATCTGGTTGGGGAAGTCGCTCCGCCCAGTGGCCACCACCGCTCCCTCGGCCATTTCTTCGCCGAAAACCTCGGGTTCCGGGTTGGCCAGCGCGAACACCAGCGGCCGGGGGGCCATGCCGGCCAGCATCGAGGGCTCCACCGCTCCCCGCCGTGATGTGCCGATGAACAGGTCGGCCCCCTCCAGCGCGGCGCTCAAAGTCTTGAACCCCCGTTGGTTGCAACGGGCCGCTATGCGGGCGTGGTGAGGCTGCACGCCGGGGCCGTCGGTAATGATGCCGTCGACGTCGAAAGCGCAGAGGTCGCCCACGCCGGCGTCGAGCAGCGCCTCCGCTACCGCAGTGCCGGCCGCGCCCACCCCCACCAACACGGCCCGCACGGCCGATAGTTCCCGGCCCGTCATGCGGCACCCGTTCAGCACGGCGGCCAGGACGACGGCGGCCGTCCCATGCTGGTCGTCGTGGAACACGGGTATGTCCAGCCGGCTCTGCAACTCGGGCTCGACCCAGAAGCAGGCCGGAGCGGCGATGTCCTCCAGGTTGACGCCACCGAACCCAGGGGCGGCGGCGGCGATGGCGTCGACCAGCGCCTCGGGGGTGGCGGTGTTCATGCACAGGGGATAGGCATTTATCCCACCGAAATGCTTGAACAGCAGCGCCTTGCCCTCCATGACCGGCAGCGCTGCCAATGGCCCGAGGTTCCCGAGGCCGAGCACGGCACTGCCGTCCGTGGCGATGGCGACGGAACTGCCCTTGGCGGTGAGGGCCCAGGCGTCGGAGGGCCGGCGAGCGATCGCACTGGCCACTCGGCCGACGCCGGGCGTATAGGCAAGGGCCAGATCCTGGCGGGTACGGACCGCCACCCGCGGCGTCACCTCGATCTTGCCGCCGAGGTGGTACAGGAAGGTGCGGTCGGAGACGTGGCGGACCCGGTAGTCAGCCCGCTCCAGGGCCGCCGTCACTGTGGCCACGTGCTCTTCGCTGGTCGCCTGCAGGGTGAGGTCTACAGTCGTACCCGCCGCTCCCACTTCGACGAGGTCCATCCCGACGACGACGGCACCTACAGAGCTGACGGCCTGGCCGAGCCGCGGCAGGAGGGCCGGGTGCGGGTGGGCCGTGACGCGTATGGTGACGGTATAGCTGGCGCCTGGAGGCCCCGGGTGAACGGCTGTTTCATCCATAGTCGGTTCCCCTTACTGGATTCTTATCGCGAGACGGCGCCCCATGCTCCGGCCCGGCCACACCAGCACCGTGCCGAAGAGGAAGGCTCCGATCGCCTCGGGGAGGAAGGCTAACGCCGAGTTCCCGCTGAGTTGCCATGCCAGGCCCCCGGCGAGGGGGAAAAGGAAGGCAGCCAGGTAACTGATCGTGGTCATGCCGGCCGCCAAACGGTGCACGTCCTCCGGCCCGGCCAGCAGCGCCGGCATCGCCAAGGCCACAATGAAGGCCACCGCTGAACAGAACCCGACCACTGCCGACCCGGCTATCCCCAGCGTCGCCGGCGCGTACACGATCGCCCCTAGCCCGGCGATGGCCACCACACTGCACACCGCCAGCAGAGCATGGGGGGAGGCACCTCGTCGGGCCAGGACGGCGACCAGCAAAGCGGACGCCAGTTGCGGAGAGTTCAGGGCGGCCAGGCAGGGTGCCACCAGATCCGGGTGCCCGACCGCATGGAGGTAGGTGGGCAGGAAGGCGTTGGTCCCGAAGTAGAGCACGGAACCACCGCCCTGGAGCAGCCCGGTGCGCCACGTGAGAGAGTCGGACCAGCGAGGCCACCACTTCAGCGGGCCTACCGAGGACCGCACCGGCACCGTGAACACGGGCAGCAACAAAAGGCCGGCAGCCAGGAACGCAGGTAACCCCCATATGGCCAGGGCCTTTTGCCACGACCCTGTCCACGGGACCACCAGGGGCAAAGTGAGCGAGGCGGCCAGCGCCTCGCCGACGACGATCCCGTTGCTGTACAGGCTGGTGGCAAACCCGACCCGGCTGGCGAACCACGTCCTCGTGATGCTGGGCATGGTGGGCTGGAGGATGGCGATACCGATGCCGAGGGCGACGCTGGCCACGAAAAGCGCCGCTATGCCCCCAAGGCCACGGGCACCCGAAGCGACGCCGACAATTACCAGCCCTGCGACGAGGGAGAAGCGCGGGCCCAGCCGCGCCACGGCCGCGGAGCCGAGCACGGCTCCCAGGGCGAGCATCAGGACCGGCAGGGTGGTTAGTGCGCCAACGGCCGTTTCGCTCAAGTGAAGCTGGCGCTGGATGTCCGGGAGCACCGGCGGCAGCGCCAGGACGGCCATGCGCAGGTTGGCGCCAATGAACCAGAGGAGGCACAGCCGGTAAAAGGCTGCAGGTTCTCGCCGGCCCAGCTGAGACCGGCCCGGTGGGCGCCGGCCCTGGGCAGCATCAGCACCGCCGGCGGACGGGCTGTCTTTCCCGCCGAGGCTCAGAGGAGGGCCTGCCTCATGCTTTCGCCGTACCTACATAGTTTTCGGCCAGGCTGGTGGCAGCGGCGGGCGAAGCGACGGTGTAGCGGAGCTGGGCCACCTGCAGCTTCTCTTCGTATTTATCGCCGTCCCAGCCGAGGTGCAGCATCGACGTCATCCACCATGAAAAATGTTCCGAACGCCACACGCGCCCAAGGCATCGCCAGGAGTAGCTGTCCAGCAAAGTGCGTGACCCCGTGCCGAAAAACGAGACCAATGCCTCCGCCAGTAGGCCGACATCATGAAGGGCCAGGTTCAAACCTTTGGCGCCGGTGGGCGGGACGATGTGCGCAGCGTCACCGGCCAGGTAGAGCCGGCCGTACTGCATCGGCTCGGCCACAAAACTCCGCATGGGCGTTACGCCTTTTTCCAGGACCGGGCCGTGCGCCAGGTCCCATCCCGGGACGCCCAGGCGGAGATCCAGCTCGTCCCAGATCCTTTCGTCCGGCCATAAGGCGATGTCCGCCTCGGGGCGGCATTGCAAATAGAGGCGGCTCAATTGGGGCGAGCGCATGCTCAATAAAGCAAAACCTCGCCGGCTGTGGGCATAGACCAGCTCGTCACTGGAAGGCGCCACCGCCGCCAGGATGCCGAGCCATGCGAACGGGTACTCCCGCGTGTAGGTCGTCAGGACACCGTCCGGGATGGCAGTGCGGCACACCCCGTGAAAGCCGTCGCACCCGGCCACCACGTCACATTCGAGTTCGTGCCGGCGCCCGTCGTGCTCGAAACTGACCCGGGGCTGGATGGAACAGATGTCGTCCACGGCCACGTCATCGACTTCGAACAGCAAGGGCAAGCCTTTGTCCAAGCGGGCGGCGATGAGGTCCTTTACCACCTCGGTCTGGCCGTAAATAACGATGGAGGCCCCTCCGGTCAAGTCGCTCAGCGGGACGCGGTGGCGTTCCCCGTCGAACTGCAACTCGATCCCGTGGTGGACCAGGCCCTCGCGCCCCATGCGGTCGGCCACGCCCGCTTCTTCGAGTAATTCCACGCTGCCCTGCTCGAGGACGCCGGCGCGGATCCGGTGCTCGACGTAGTCACGGCTTTTGTTCTCCAGCACCACCGAGTCGATCCCGTGCCGCTCCAACAAGCATGAAAGGGTCAAGCCGGCGGGACCCGCGCCGATAATGGCGACCCGGGTCCTCATCGCTCGAAGAGGGCGGCTTGGCCTTGGCCCACGCCTACGCAAAGGGCGGCCAGGCCATAACGACCTCCCCGCCGGCGCAACTCGTGCAACAGTGACACGACCAGGCGAGCACCGCTCATGCCGAGAGGGTGGCCAATGGCGATGGCGCCGCCGTTCA
>JASHVH010000079.1 GCA_030039575.1 Acidimicrobiales bacterium
GTCGGTACCGGGCCGGGCAACGGGGGAGCGGGCGACGGTCATGGTACGGATCGTGCCTCGTGAATCATAGAAGATCAAACGATAATCCTGGATGCTTGCATCAGTCATACTTGTGGAGTGGAAGTCCGCGACCTGCGCGCCCTACGGTCCATGCGGCCCGAGGTCAGGGTCACTCTCCGGTCGCTGGACGCCTGCGCCGCCGTCGAGGCGGTAGCGGCCGGTTGCGCCCACGCCGCCCTGGTCGACGGGATAGTCGGGTTGAACGAGCCGCTGCACTTCGCCGACGCGGGCGAAACCCTGTAGTCGAAGCGCTGTTGTCAGTGGCGGCGGTGGTCCCTTGAGGAGTGCGGACGACGGCTCCCAAGACGAGGGCCAATTGGACGAGCCACGAATGCACGCCGACGAACTCGAGATCGACGAAGGGCTCGTTCGTCGGTTGCTCCGCGAGCAGTTCCCTCGGTGGGCCGGCCTCCCGCTCACGCGAGCCGTCCCGTCGGGGACGGACAATGCCGTCTTCCGGCTCGGCCAGGCCATGTCGGTGAGGTTGGCGCGCATCGAAGGCCCAACCGTCCCGGGCGGCAAGGAACTCGATTGGCTGCCGAAGCTGGCGCCGCAACTGCCGCTCAGCATCCCGGTCCCGGTGGGGCAAGGCGCCCCCAACGGCGACTACCCCTGGTACTGGGACATCCACACCTGGGTCGCAGGCGAGACTGTGCCGATGGAGCAGCTCGATGCGGTGGAAGCCGCGCATGACATGGCCGGTTTCGTGGCCGCCCTGCAGCAAGTGGGCCCAGCTGACGCGCCGCTCGGCCGCGGCATCCCGTTGGCCGAGCGCGACGAGGGGGCCCGCTACTGGCTGGCGCGGTTCGGCGGCGGACCGTCAGTGGCGGCTGCGTGGGAGCGGGCGCTGGCCGCTCCGGCGTGGAGCGGGCGGCCGGTTTGGCACCACGGCGACCTCGATGTGCGCAACTGGCTCGTACAAGACGGGCGCATTTCCGGGGTGATCGACTGGGGCTGCATGGGTGTCGGCGACCCGGCATGCGACGTTATGGTCGCCTGGAAGCTGCATTCGGCCGCCGCCCGCGACGCCTTTCGCGAGGCGTTACCGACCGACGACGCCACCTGGGACCGGGCACGCGGTTGGGCCGTCTCGCAGGCGGTCGCCATACTCGCCTACTACACCCCGGAAAACAATCCCATCCTGTACCACGAAGCCGAAAGCTGGCTGGAACTGGCCCTGTCGGGCTGATGCGCCCGGGCTGACGGGTGAGGTCAGCCGGGCCAGGACACGGTTCGTCGGAAAAATTAATGTGCGCGCCTGTCCATTAGCGGGTTGGCCGTTCGTCGTTCGAGTGAACGAGCGGTCCCCGGGCCTCGAACGCCTACCCGAGGTGCGGGGCTCGAGGCAGTTTTCAGTGCCAAACCAGGAGGAAGGGAATGTACCCGCCAGCGATGTGCTACGAGATTTACAGAGCCGAGCGTGACCTGGTCCTTACCGACGCTGAGCGCCGGGCGCTTGACGAGCATGCCGGCGAGGTGGCGGCCGCTGCCGGCCGTCAGTGGCTCGGGCTGGCCCGGCTGGTAACGCTGGCCGGGCCGCGCCGGGCGTGGCGCCAGTGGAACGTCCTTGGCCGCCGTGCCGCCCGGCCCATCCCGTTGCCGCCGCTCCATCCTGGTGGTGCCGGCATCGTCCCCATTTCCGCCCACAAGACCAGCAATTAGACCAGCAACCAGAGAGGAGAACTGTATGCAGTACATGCTTATCCACGCCATCGACGAGGGCGTCGAGCTGGACGAAGCGCAGGAAGCCAAAGTCCGGGCGTCCCTGACGAAGTGGCTGGAAGAGGTGATCGGGCTCGGGGTAAACCTCCATGGCAGCCGTCTGCGCCCGACCGCCGCCGCCACAACCGTGAAGGTTCGCAACGGGGAACTGCTGGTGAGCGATGGTCCCTTCGCCGAGACCAAGGAACAAGTGGTCGGCTATGACGTCCTCGAGTGCGACAACCTCGATGAGGCTCTCGAGTGGGCGTCCAAGCACCCGACGGCGCTCATCGGTTCCGTCGAGGTCCGCCCCCTTCACGGCGACCAGCCGCCCGCGCTGTTGCCGGCGCCGAAGGACGGCACGACCAGGTACATGATGTTGGTCTGCCTCGGCGAGGATTTCGCCATGGGGCCAGAGGACGGAGCCGAGATCGGCCCCGCCACCGACGCCTGGGTGAAAGAGACGGACGGCAAGGGCGTGCGTCTGTTCGGCAGCCAACTGGAGGGTGCCGACCAGGCCGAGACGGTGCGGGTGAAGGGCGACCAGGTGCTGGTGACCGATGGCCCGTTCGCCGAGACCAAGGAACAGATCGCCGGCTTCGACATCCTCGAATGCGCCGACCTGGACGAGGCCCTGGAAGTGGCGGCCGCCCACCCGATGGCCAGGTTCGGGATGCTTGAGCTCAGGCCGTTCTGGCTATTCGGAGCCGATTAGGCCCGGCGCGGGCCTGGCCCGGTGATGTCACAGGACGAAGCGCCACGGTGTCTTATCTCAGAAGGAGGTGGACGCGACGAAAGAAGACACAAGAGCCCCATCCACCGAGGACGAGATCTTCCAGCAAGCGCAACCAATGCTCTTCGGTCTCGCCTACCGAATGCTCGGCAGTGCCGTTGACGCGGCGGACATCGTGGCGGAGGCCTACCTCCGGTGGCGGGCGGCGCCCCGCGACGATGTCCGCGACCCGCCGGCGTACCTGGCCACCGTGGTGTCGAGGCTCAGCATTGACGCTTTAACCAGCGCTCGGGCGAAGCGGGAGGAGTATTTCGGCCCCTGGTTACCCGAGCCGCTGCTGGTCGACGAAGTTGGCCCGGCGGAGGTGGCCGAGCTATCCGACTCGTTGTCGCTGGCGTTCCTCGTCCTACTGGAGCAACTCAGCCCGGCCGAGCGGGCGGCGTTCTTGCTCCATGACGTCTTCGGCTACGGGTACGACGAGGTGGCCAGCGCGCTGGGGCGCCAGCAGCCTGCATGCCGCCAATTGGTGGCCCGGGCCCGCAAGGACCTGAGCGCCAGGCGCCGGCGCCTGGACGCCGACCGGGAACTGGCCGAAGAGTTGACAGAACGCTTTCTGGCTGCCTGTGCCGGCGGCGACCTGAACGCCTTGCTCAGCATCTTGGCCGACGATGTCGTCGTGTGGTGCGACGGTGGCGGGAAGGCCAGAGCGGCACCGCGTCCCGTGATGGGGGCCGAGAAGGCCGGCCGTTTCCTGGTGGGGATATCTCGCGCCGAACGACACCACTTTGGCCCTGCGGACGAACCGCCGGGTGCAGCGGTCGTACACGCAAACCTCAACGGCCAACCCGGCCTGGTCGTGCTGGACCACGGCGTAGCGTTGGCGGCCGTCGTGCTGGACATAGCGGGCGGGCGCGTATGCGGAGTGCGGATCGTGTCCAACCCCGACAAGCTGGTGGCCCTCAACCGGTCTCTGGCCAGGGCTCCGGATGGCGCCCCTGTCCATAACGGCAACGAGCACACCACATGACCAAGGCAAAGGCAACCCAGGTGAAGGGCTACTTCGCCCCTCTGTCGGCCAGCAAGTACATGCTGTTGACCACTTTCCGGCGGGACGGCAGGGCGGTCGGCACGCCGGTGCACGTCGTCGTCGAGGACGGCGCCGCCTTCTTCAGGACATGGGATGTCTCCGGGAAAGCAAAACGCCTGCGCCATACGGCCGCGGTCCAGGTTGCGCCGTCCAAGCTGCGCGGCGGCCGGTTGGGGCCCGACCTGCCCGCCACGGCCGTCATGCTGGAAGGTGAGGAGTCGCGGCAGGCGGCCGAGAAGCTGGCCCAGAAGCACCCCGTACTCCACGGCCACTTGATCCCCTGGGCCCACCGCCGCCGGGGTTGGAAGACACAGCAATACCGCTTGAGCCCGCCTTGAAGCGGCGTCGGGCCGTTCCGACCCGCCCCACATGGGGTGTGCAGGACGTCTCGCCCGCACCTGGGGCTGAAAAGGTAACGGCAACGACATTCTCCAGCCCCAAGAACATTTTTTGGCCCCAAGTCGACGATTGACGAGACGTCCCGTTGGCGGGCGGCGAGACGGCCCGGGTGGATGGGGACGCGACTACTCCTGGCGCCGCAAATGTTCGCCACCGGGCGTCGGAAACGGCAGGCTCGGGACGATTACCTGACGTGAGCGAGCAGGCCCGCGTCGGCGGGGGGCTGAAGGAAGCCTTTTTGGCTTTCTACGACACTGCCCTCCCTCACGTCTGGGGCTACCTGTCGGCCCGCTGCCCGACGCAGGCTATTGCCGAGGAGTTGACGTCCGAGGTGTTCCTGGCCGCCGCGGACGCGGTGCGCAAGAACGCCTCTGCCCCGGTGAGCGTGCCCTGGGCCATCGGGGTGGCCCGGCACAAGCTGGTGGACCACTGGCGGGGCGAGGCGCGCGAGCAGCGGCGGGTGCAGGCCGTCGCCGGCGATTTCGCGTCCGGCACCGTGGGGGCAGAGGACCCCTGGGACGCCCGGCTTGACGAGATGCAGGCCCGGGACGTGCTACAGCGCATGGCGCCCCAGCAACGGGCTGCGCTTTGCCTTCGCTACATGGACGGCCTCCCCGTGGCCGAGGTGGCCGTCGAACTGGGCCGCACGGTGCACGCCACCGAGGCGTTGCTGATGCGGGCCAAGGCCGCCTTTCGCCGCCAGTACGACTACCCGGAGAACAGCGATGGCTGACCCCTTCGACGCCCTGCGCCGGCCCGTCACATCCGCCAATCCCGACCCGGCCTTCTCGCAACGACTGCGGGCCCGGTTGGAGCGGGAACTCGACTTGCCCAAAGGAGCAACTGTGAGCGACCTCGTTATTGAGACCCCTGTTTTCACCCCGCAACACCAGGCCGTCACGCCCTACCTGGCGGTGGCCGGCGCCCGCGCCGCTATCGACTGGTACGGGCAAGCGTTTGGCGCCCGCCTGACCGGAGAGCCCGTCGTCATGCCCGACGGGCGGGTTGGCCACTGCGAACTGGAAATATCGGGGGCACGAGTCATGCTCGCAGACGAGCACCCCGAAATCGGCGTAACCGCTCCGGTGCCCGGCCAGGCTTCGGTCACCTTGTACCTGGAAGTAGCGGACGCAGATGCCTCGGCATTACGGGCCACGTCGGTGGGCGCCCTTTTGGAGCGGGCGGTGGCCGACTACCCCTACGGGCGGATGGGCGTCTTGCGTGACCCGTTCGGCCACCGCTGGATGGTGCGGTCCGAGCCGGCGGTACAGGAGCGCGCTGGAGGGACCGAGCCCAGCCTCCGCCACGGCGATATCGGGTACGCCTCGTTATGGGTGGGCGATGCCGAGCAGGCAGCCGCGTTCTTCTCGCTGGTGCTGGGGTGGCGGGTCGCCGCCACGCACGGCCACTTCCAGGTCGAGGGCCAGAGCCCGCCCCACGGGATCGCCTCGGCCCAGGACCGCTCCACTATGTTCTTGGCCTACGTGGTGCGCGACATCGCTGACGCCATCCGGCGGGTGCGCCAGGCCGGCGGCGAGGCCGGCGAGGTGACCACCGAGCCCTGGGGCGTCGCGTGCATGTGCACCGACGACCAGGGCATGCGTTTCTCGGCCTACCAACCGAGTGAAGGCGTCGCCGCCCGGTCCGTGACGCCCAGGCCGAGCGGCCGTCCTGGTGACCTGGCCTACGTGACGATGGAGGTGCCCGACTCGGCTAAGGCTCGTTCCTTCTATGGGAGCGTGCTCGGTTGGCATTTCAGCCCGGGCTCCGTGCCCGACGGCTGGCAGGTCGAACAGCCGCACCCCATGGTCGGGCTCTCAGGCGGTCACCGGGAGGCGACGCTCGTCCCGGTGTACCAGGCCGAGGACATCGCGGCGGCCGTCGAGCTAGTGCGAGGAGCGGGCGGGACCGCCACCGACGCGGAGGTCAGGCCCTGGGGCCTGAGTTCCCAGTGCGACGATGACCAAGGGACGAGGTTCGGGCTGTGGCAACCGTAAGGCGCCATCTACGCCGAACGGCCTGCGCTTTGGACGCTGAGCCTGCGGGCACATTGTTGGTTCAACGAACCGGCGCCAACTTGTGGGCCGGCCGCGACCGAACGCATTTTCACTCAGCAGGAGGTTAAGGGCATTTTCGAGTTCGCCTGCAGCCAAGGCACTTTTTGCGCCCTCACTCGATACCGAAGCTGTTGACCTTGGCCGGGTAGATGCGAATGAAAGCGTCGCCGAACCCAGGCCCCAGGTTTGCCCCTCCGCTTGCGATCGCCTCAGCACGTCCGCGGATCTCGAGCATGCGGGGCCTCCAGGGGTCGGTTGACACCAAGTCGTCCACGACCAGGGCCGCCCAGGGGTTGGCCTGGACGTCCCTGTATTTCTTGGTCGTGGCCACATGGAGGCCGCCGATGTCGAGGGTGCCCAACTCCCTGTTGTAGCGGAACGAGGTTGGTACCACGTGTGGCTTGCCGTCGCTCCCGGCTGTTGCGATCCGGCCCAAGCGCTGGCCGGCAAGGTACTCGATCTGAGCCGCGCTCAATGAAGTCATGGTCCCCTCAACACCCGAGGTGTTGACCTTAGTCCGGGCGCTGGTCTCACGTTCGTTTGGAAGCCTCCCGAGCAAGCTGACCCTGTTCATGCGTGGCATCGATCCCGGTCCTTCGTCCGCCAGGCCGACGTGCGCCCCGCCGCGAACCCGGGCTGGCGTAGATGGGCAACCCTCATGGCGCTGCGGGTTCCCTCGCAGGGCCCCTACGTGGTAGACGCTCGGCTAGGCTGGTCGGTGGTCAGTCATGGAGAGGTGCGAGAGCGGCCGAATCGGGCTCACTGCTAATGAGTTGACGAGGGAAAACTCGTCCGAGGGTTCAAATCCCTCCCTCTCCGCCAGGCGTGTTGTTGTGCGACACCAGCTTCGGCCACCTGCGGCCCGTACACCGGCAGCCACCTAGGGGCCGCCGGCACCTGCGGTCGTCAGGAGTGCTTAGGTCGAGCGTGGCTGATCACGCCCAGTGCCCGTCGCACCTCCCATAGCGGCGCTGGTGGCATGAAGCCTTAATATCGCGCTAAGGCTGGGCCCCTAATCGCTAGATAAGGCGATTGGCGGAGTGCAAGTGGGTATACAAACCGCATACGCGGTGAGGTTCGGTCCACCGGCGGTGGCGAGTGGCGCGGGTGTTGTGTACGCGTCTCTTGGTCCCGCGCGGCAGCCGGTCAGAGGCGGGTCGGACGTTTCATAGGTGGACGCTGAGGAGCACGTCAATGGGGTGGAAGGTTAAGGATTTCGACCGGGTTTTCTTGTACGTCGTGGCCGGTGTGGCACTACTCGGGCTGATCGGCTTCGCCGTGTACGACGTGTCCAGTGGCTCGAAGCCCTCCCCCAAGCACATCGCTTTGGTCGCCGGTTCAGCTGCTGCCGGGACGTCCACGCCGGCAACGGGAGGCCCGGCAGCCCCAGACGGACAGGTCATAACGACCCTGCCTGCCGTGCCGCTCCCGGCTCTCGCCGCTCCCGGCCAAGCGCCCACCACGTCTCGGCCTCCTCACCACAAGCCTGGCGCTACAGCGGGGTCGCACCGAAGCACGACACGGCCTGGCTCCAGCACAAGGTACTTCGGCTCAGGATCCCGGCCGGGGACGGCTAAGACGAGCCTGAAAACGGCGCCGGCCACCGTCACGACCCGGACGACGGCCCGGCCCCGGCCGACATCCACCACTCGCACCACCGTCAGGACAGCAGCGGGCTCGGGGACCTCCATCACCAGGCGCGGAAACCTGGGGGTCGCGACCAGGGGCCGGCGTCCAGCCACCAGCACGACCCATCCCTCTCCCACGGCTACGACCAACCCCCCTCGGACCAGCACGACCCAAACCTCCCCAAGGACGACAAACAACCCGCCTCCGCCGCCCACGACCCGGGGGCCTAAGACGACCACCACCCGGGCACCCAAGACGACTACGACCCCCGCTCCCAAGACGACTACGACCCACCCTCCCCGGACTACTACGACCCGCCCCCACCGGACCACAGCGAGCCGCCCCCACCGGACGACTTCGAGACACGCCCCTCGGAAGAAAAAAACCCACCCCGTTCGTACTCGTACCACCCGAAGGCCTAGGCCGGCCGTCCCCGTCACCGCGCCGCTGACAACGGCCACAACGCCATCGACTGTCCCGACAACTCCTGTTGGGACGCTGCCACCGCCGCCGCCACCACCGCCGATCTTGACGACGCGGCCGACCACCACGACGAGCCGCCCCGTTTGCCGCACGACGAGGACGACCTCCAGGGACGGTACGGAGGCGACCACGACTTCTGCCAGGAGGACCACGGTTTGTCCCACAACCACCACCAGCCGGCCGACCACGACCACAAGCAGTTCGACCACGACGTCGAGTAGCACGACCACGTCGACCAGCAGCACGACCACGACAACGGACTGCCCGTCGACGACGACCACCACTCGTCCGTCTACGACCACAACTCGCCGCGGGACGACAACCACCGGAGCCACCACGACGACGACCGGAGCCACGACCACGACGG
>JASHVH010000080.1 GCA_030039575.1 Acidimicrobiales bacterium
CTGGTGGAGTTGGCCCGCGCTATCGGTGGCTTCTGTATCGGGGTGGCCGCCCACCCCGCAGGCCACCCTCGCTCAACCAGCATGGCCGGCGACAGGCGTTTCCTGGTGGAGAAATTGCGGGTGGCGGATTTCGCGGTGACGCAGTTCTTCTTCGAGGCGGCCGACTATTTCTCGCTCGTCGACGACGTGGAGGCCGTCGGTCTCAGCAAACCGGTCCTACCCGGCATCATGCCGGTCACGAGCCTCTCTTCGGTCCCCCGCATGGCGCAAATGGGTTGTGCCGTGCCGCTCTGGCTCATTGAACGGCTGGAGGAGGCCCACAGGCGAGGTGGGCCGGCGGACGTGAGCAGGGCCGGCGTTGATGCGGCGACGGAACTATGTGCGGCTCTGCTCGACAAAGGCGCCCCCGGGCTGCATTTCTATACGCTCAACCGCTCAGAGGCGACTCGGCAGATCCACGCGAGGCTAGGGTTATAGCTTTTCGCCTCTGGTCCTTCCGGGCGCGAATAAAACCTGTGGCTTACCCCTCCTTCGAGGGGGCCGCTTTGTGCATTTATGGACGGTCACCGGGGGCAAAGTGGTACTTTTGCCCGGTTCCCGGCTAAAAATGCCAACGGCGCGGGACCGGCGAATAAAAGATGAGGCTCGCGGGTCCCTGTCGGGCCCGGCTATTTGCATTTTTCTACGCCGGCCGGCTCAGTGGTACCCAAGATGCGTTCGTTGGTTATGCGGACGGCCTCGGGGTTGTCGTCCACCAGAAGGTAACGCCGGCCCAGCCGCTTCGCTGCCACCCCGTCGTCCCGCTACCGCAGAAAAAATCGGCCACCAGGTCCCGGGGGTTGCTGGACGCCCTGATTATCCGTTCCAGCAGTTTCAGCGGTTTCTGGGTCGGGTACCCCGTCCGCTCGGCCCCGCTGGTCGGCACGATCGTGAGCCACCACGTGTCCGTCGGTAGTTTCCCGAGAGCCGTCTTTTCCGGGCCTACCAGACCCGGGGCCATATAGGGGATTCGGTCGATGTCCTCGGTGTTGAAGGTCCAGCGGGCGGATTTCGAGTACCAGAGGATGTTGTCGTGCTTCCTGGGCCAGCGGTCACGAGCCCGGCCACCGTAGTCGTACGCCCAAATGACCTCGTTCAAGAAACGGTCCGGCCCGAACAGCTCATCGAGCAGCAAGCGGCCGTAGTGGGCGGCATGAAAGTCGAGGTGCAGGTAAAGCGATCCAACGGGGCTCAGCGCCCGGTGGATCTCGGCCAGGCGCTCGTGAAGGAAACCGAGGTACTCGTCCAGGCCCATCTCGTCGCTGTAGTGGTGAGACGAGACCACCTCGAAGGGATAGCGGCGGCCGGCAAAGCCGTTGCGCGCCTTCTCGCCTGCGCCCGTCCTGATGGCATCAAGCCGGCGGACCTGGCGGGTCCCGAAAGGCGGGTCGATGTAGACGAGGTCGAGGCAGGCGGAGGGGAGCCGGCGCAACACATCCAGGTTGTCGGCCAGGATCACACCCTCCACCATGCGCAAACAATAAGGCTGCGTTGGTGACGCGACGCGGACCCGGGTGAGCCGCCCGCCCACCCGGCCCGCTCACCGCCCGGCGGGGCAACCCGCCCGCCGCTTCCGCCTGCTCGGCGGTCACCGGAGAGCCGAACCCGCCATGAGCTCTGCCTGTTTCCCCGCCTGGGGCCCCAACCCCAGGCCAAACGACTCAGGGGCCTGCTTGAAAAGAGCCACCGGGCGTTCGCCGATCCTGAGCAACGATCGATGATAGATAGACGCCGGTCCTTGACCGTCGGGCGAACGTCCGGCGCCTCTTCTTCATTAGCCCGCGAGAGACCTGTGCTCCCAGAGGCGGGGGGCCCATCCCCGCCCTGGGCCGTGCTGGCGTATGCTGGCCCGCCATGGCTGAGAAGATCACAATGGGCCCCGGCGGAAAGCTGCAGGTGCCCGACGAGCCGATCATTCCCTTCATCGAAGGTGACGGCACGGGCGTCGACATTTGGCCGGCGGCGAAAGCCGTCATTGACGCGGCCGTCGCCAAAGAGGGCAAAACGATCGGCTGGACCGAAGTGTTGGCCGGCGAAAAGGCGTTCAAACAGACGGGCGACTGGCTGCCCGAGCCGACGCTGGCCGCTTTCCGCGAGTACCTGATCGGGATCAAGGGCCCGTTGACGACCCCGGTGGGCGGCGGTTTTCGCTCGCTCAACGTCGCCCTGCGCCAACTGCTCGACCTGTACGTCTGCTTGCGCCCCGTCCGCTGGTTCTCCGGTGTCCCCTCGCCGGTCAAGCACCCTGAGCTGGTCGATATGGTGATCTTCCGCGAGAACACCGAGGACATCTACGCCGGCCTCGAGGTGGAGGAAGGGACGCCTGAGGCCAAACGCCTCATTGAGTTGCTCCACGACGAGCTGGGATGGCAGATCCCTCTCGACTCCGGGGTCGGCATCAAGCCCATATCGATAACCCGCAGCAAACGCCTCGTCCGGGCGGCTCTGCAGTACGCCGTCGACCACGGCCGCAAGTCGGTCACCCTGGTGCACAAGGGCAACATCCAGAAGTTCACCGAGGGCGCCTTCCGTAAATGGGGCTACGAGGTGGCGAGGGAGGAGTTCGCCGACGTGGCCGTGACCTGGGACGACTGCGGCGGCCACCCGGGCGACAAGATCCTGGTGAAGGACAACATCGCCGACATCACGCTGCAACAGGTCCTGACCAGGCCCGACGACTTCGACGTCATCGCTACCACCAACCTGAACGGCGATTACCTCTCGGACGCCGTCGCCGCCCAAGTGGGCGGTATCGGGATCGCTCCAGGGGCCAACATCAATTACGTCACCGGGCACGGGATCTTCGAGGCCACCCACGGCACCGCGCCCAAGTACGCCGGACAGGACAAGGTGAACCCCGGCTCCGTCCTGTTGTCTGGGGTGCTGATGCTGGAGCACCTTGGTTGGAAGTCAGCCGCGGACAACATCGTTAGAGCGATGGAGGCGACGATCGCCGAGCGGATCGTGACATACGACTTCGCCCGCCAGATGGAGGGGGCGACCGAAGTCAAGACGTCGGAGTTCGCCGGCGCCATCATCGAAAGGCTCTGACGGGCCATGGTGGAAGAGACGGGAAAAGCGGCGCGAGCGGGACGGGCGGGCCAGCCGGGTCACGAAGGAGCCGCCGGTGGCGGCAAGGCACCGGTGCGGGTCGCCGTCACCGGTGCCGCCGGCCAGATCGCCTACAGCCTTCTGTTCAATATCGCGAGCGGGTCGATGCTGGGCCCAGACCAACCGTTGGTGCTGAACTTGCTGGAAATCCCCGAAGCGCTCGGCGCCCTCAAGGGCGTAGTAATGGAGTTGCAGGACTGCGCCTTGCCGCTCCTGACCGGTGTGAGCATGAGCTCGGACCCCGAAGAGGCCTTCGGCGATGTCGAGATCGCCCTGCTCGTCGGTGCCCGGCCACGGGCTAAAGGTATGGAGCGCCGCGACCTGCTGGAGGCCAACGGCGCCATCTTCACGGTCCAGGGCAGGGCGCTGGCTGCCAGTGCCAGCCGGGACGTGCGCGTGCTCGTCGTCGGCAACCCGGCCAACACGAACTGCCTGATCGCGGCGCATAACGCCGGGCTAGGCCCCACGCCCCTGCGGCCTGAGCGGTTCGCGGCCATGACCCGGCTCGACCACAACCGGGCGATGGCACAAGTGGCGATCCGGGCTGGAGCCCCCGTGGCCGCGGTCACGAAGATGTCGATCTGGGGCAACCACTCGGCGACGCAGTACCCCGATATCTTCCACGCCAAGGTGGGCGATCAGCCGGCCCTGGAGGCGGTCGGCGGCCTCGATTGGGTCGAAAAGGAACTGATCCCCACCGTTCAGCAACGAGGGGCAGCCATCATCGAAGCCCGGGGCTCGTCGAGTGCGGCCTCCGCCGCCAACGCGGCCAGCGACTCGTTGAGGGACTGGGTCGGCGGCACCAGGGAAGGCGACTGGACCTCGATGGCGGTGTTCTCAGACGGCTGCTACGAGACGCCCGAAGGGGTCTACTGCAGCTACCCCGTTACCACTTCTCGCGGGGAGTACCACGTTGTCGAGGGGCTCGCAATCAACGACTTCTCTCGAGAACGGATCGACCGCAGCACGGCGGAGCTCCTTGACGAACGAGACAGTGTCGCCAGCCTCGGGTTGCTGCCCTGAGCGCGGCGGGCGACGGCGTAACCCCGCTGCTCGATGCGAGGGATGGGGCTCAGCCGAACAAGTGCGAGCACCCGGGCCCAGTCAGTGGGCCAGACCAGGGGACCTGGTCAGTGAGATAGAGCCGGCGGGCCCACCAGCCCTAGCCGGTGAAGGTACGAAAGTTTTCGCTCTACGGCTGACCGCCACGCAGTGAGGTCAGTGTCGAAGTGGGCTCTGTCACCGTCCTCGTACGCGTGCTCGAGCTCGTCAAACGCTTCGTCTTCGGCGTCGAGCAGGGCACGGTACTTCGAGAGGAAGTGATCGTCCACGACATCGCAGAGCATTACGTTGCACCTCCGGGGGTAGCCACAAAGCATTTTTGCTTTGACCTACCACTATCGCCGTTCCGGCCGATCAGATCAACTCTTTGGCGGGCTTTCTTCGCAACTGCCTAAGTTCGTGGGCCGTAATTTCGAGGCTTGGAAGCGACGCCACCGCTGTGCGCGGCAGGCAGCAGAAGAACCGGTGACCCGGTCGCGATCGCAACCTGCGCCCGCCGATGCCCTCGGTGGCCAACCTGGGGCTGCAAAGGTGTTGCGGGGCTGCAAAAGTAATCGCAACAACACTTTGCCGCCCCAGAACCGGCCGTGAGGGCTCCCGCCTGAGGGCTCGCGCCGCGAGAGCGCCGGCCTGAGGGCTCCGGCCTGAGGGCTCCGGCCTGAGGGATCGGGCCGCGAGGGCGAGGATGTGCCCTATTCCAGCCTGCAAGCCGACAGGCCCAGGTTGGAGCCCTCGCGGTCGGCCTCCAGAGCCTGGTCGTCCGCCTGGCGGCGGGCCACGCTGGCCGCCAGCCGGGCTTGCTCAGGCATCTCCCGCAGGACGGTGCGCCCGTGGACTCGCGCCGCCGGCCCGACGATGCCGGCGTAATGGCGCTGGTCAGCGATGTAGTTCTTCCACGCCTGCAGCCATTCAATTACTAGGGACTGCAGGCCTCCGGCCACCGGGATGCTGGCCAACTGCTGGCTAAGAAGGTCCAATTGGTCAGCCGCCGTCGCGATGCTCGGCCCATTGACGCTGTTGGCCAGCACATAACGGTACTCAGGGAGCGTGGCCGCACAGGCTCCGTTGGCCTGGGTGGTGAAGTTCGCCTCGGCGGCCTGGTCCAGGAGCGCGGGGTTGCCCTTCGTCTCATAGGGTGACATCACGGCCACGCTCGACACCACCACGGCGGCGGCCACCATCACCAACGCGGCCAAAAGGACCAGGGGCCGGCGGGCCGGCCCCAGCCTGGCGGCCGGCTGTGGCCCGGAGGAGACGACCGGTCGTGAAGGCGGCCCGCCACCCCTGTGCCACCCTTCTGACTGTCTCAGCCGCCACGGCCCGAACAGGTCCCGCGACCAGGCGCCGCTGGTTACCGGTGCTCGTAGCTCGTGCGGGTGGACCGGCCCTTCAACGGAGCGGTCAAGTTCCTCGTCGTCGACCTCGAAGGGCTCCGCCCCTTTGGCCCAGGCAGGTTGGGAACGGGCGCGTCCGGTCCAGGAGCTGCCGTCCCAGTAGCGCAAGGAGCGCGGCTCGTCAGGGTTGCGGTACCAGCCAGGCCTCGTAGGTGGGTAGCGAGCCATCGCCCATCACTCAGTAGGTCGTGCCGGCCCGCATGGCCGCAGGGAGGAGGTCCAAGCCCGAAAGGCTCGGCTGTTTGGCCGAGAGCGCCCCGATATCGCCTGAGACGCGAGCCTGTCCCGCAGCCAGGGCGTCGAGCGCCGAAAGCTTCCCGCCAGCTATGCCCGACAGAGTGGCGTAATCGCTCTTCATCTCGACCTGAGCAGGCAAGAACGCAGCCTCCTGCGACACCACCCCGGCTCTCTCGCCCCGGACCACTACCTGGTACCGTACATCGCCATCGGGGGTACCCGAAACCGCCACTTCGACTATCAGATCTGGGTCACCCGGCTCGTCTCCCACCCTGGGCAACTCGTCGAACCACGCACGCGACAGGAAACGCGCCACCTCACAGATCTACCAGTTGCCGAGCTTGCCCGGCAGATTAACCTGGTTGCGCCGGCGGGGTGACCACCCGCCTGTCCGCTTGAGGAGAGTGCCCCTTGTACCTGGCTGCCGCCCAGGCACCCATCTACCACATGACGTACTTTCAGGCGGTCATCATCGGCCTCATCCAGGGGTTCTTCGAGCTGTTCCCGCTATCGAGCCTCGGTCATACAGTGCTGATCCCGTCGTGGATCGGAGGGAGTTGGGCCACACTGGTGCGCCAGGAGTCAGAGGCCGAGAGCCCGTACCTGGCATTTATAGTTGGGCTCCACCTCGCTAATGCGGTGGCCCTGCTGATCTTCTACATCACGGCGTGGGCCAGGATAATTTCCGGCTTTTTCCGCAGCCTGGTCCGGAGGCGGGTCGAAACCGACACCGAGCGCCTGGCTTGGCTCATCGTCGTGGCCACGGTGCCGGTCGGGACCATCGGCCTACTGCTCGAGCACGAGTTCCGGGTGCTGTTCGCCAAGCCCGTGGCCGCCGCTGTTTTCCTGATGTGCAACGGGCTAATCCTCGCCGCCGGCGAATGGTACCGGCGCCGCCACCAGGGACCGGTGGCCGCGCCCGCCGCTGCTCCCCGGGTAGCTACCGCCGGTGCGCCGGCGCCACCCTCCAGTACCGCAATATCGGGGCCCCGCCCATCGGGGCCCGGCCTCTTGGGACCTCGCTCATCGGGACCTGGCTCATCGGGACCTGGCCCATCGGGGCCCGGCCTCTTGGGACCTGGCTCATCGGGACCTGGCTCATCGGGACCTCGCTCATCGGGACCTGGCTCATCGGGACCTGGCTCAGGTGGAAAGGGGGCCCTGGCCCGCTTCCGGGACGAGCGCATGGTCGCCATCGACGAGGACGCAGAGCACCAGTTGACCGGCATCGGGTTCGTCAACTCTGTGTGGATCGGGGCCTCGCAGGCTCTGGCGCTCCTGGCCGGCATCAGCCGCGAGGGCGTGGTGATGGTCGGCGGGCTGTTCCGGGGCCTGAACAACGAGAACGCCTTACGTTTTGCCTTCCTGCTGTCGACGCCGGTCATCTTCGCCGCTGGAGCGCTCAAGGTGCCGGACCTGACCGGCCCCCTCGGCAACGGCGTACGGGGCCAGGTCGTAGTCGGCAGCATTGCGGCCGTCGTGGCGTCTCTTTTGGCCATAACGTTCCTGACCCGTTACTTCAAGACGAGGACGCTCGTGCCGTTCGCGGTCTACTCGCTCCTGTTCGGCTTCGCTTCACTGCTTCGCTTCGGCCTGTTTTAGGAGTGGTCCTTTAGCGGCCCGTCAGAGAGCTTTCGTACCGGTTCGATCTCGACTGCACCGGGCTACCCCACCGGAGCTCCAGGTGGAGCTCGAGCGGCCAGGACGACCCGTCAGATAAAGGGCCCCCGGTGTCGGCTTCCAGTGCCGACAGTGGCGGCAACGTGCAGTTGAGCGTGCCCACGAAGCAGCACGAATTGGCCGCCACATCCCCGCCGAACAGCCATTTTCTCCCCCCGCCCGGCCAGGCCAACCTGGCCTCGACCACGGCGCCGGCCAATTCCTCCAGCAGGTCGTTCACTACGTGTACGTCGAGGGAAAGGCCCGCCCCCGGCGGGTAACTCGGGGCCGGCCAGTCCGCGGCCACCAGCACAGGGGCGCACGCGTCGCGTAGGGCTGCGTAACCCGCCTTCGGTACCCGTTGATGGTCGAGCAACGACCAGCTGACAGCCGGCTGCGAGTCGTTCAGCAGGAACACGGCGAAACCGCCGGTTGGGCGGAACTGGAGCCGGCGCAGCGCCTCGACCTGGAAGCGGACCAGGCGGGCCTGGTACGCCTGCGTGGCGTCGCGCCACGCTTCGAAAGTGGCGTAGGCCGAGGGCGGCACGAGGTCGTCGAAAATGGTTTTCTGCATACAAAAATGCCCCGCCAGACGGTCCCAGTCGAGGTCCGGCCATTGTTGCGGCTCCATGAAGTCGGCCGTGAAGGGGACGGCCTGCGCACCGAGCTCGCCGACGAAGCGGCCGGCCGCCGGCCAAGCGGCCATCGCCCGGGGCAGGTCGTCCCAGCGGCCGTGGTACCAACCGAAGTAGAGGTGACTGTCGGTGCCCCACGCCGGGTGCGGGAGCATGCCCGAGTGGGCCAGCACAGGGCGGGTCGGGTCGGCTTTTTCGAGCGCTCGCTTGATGCTGGTGTCGAGGACCGACTTGTTCCAACCGGGCAGGGCCTGCGCCACCGCCGAACGCATCACCCGAGTCGGCCCGGGGGCGCGCCCCGCCGGCAGCTCGTGCGAGAACGGTTCGTCGTGGCCGCACCAGACCAGGATCGAGGGGTGGTGGCCGAGGAGGTCGACGGCGGCCGCCACCTGGCGCACGGCCTGGCGCCGGACTCCCGTGTAGCCGCGGTGAAGGGGCATGTCCTGCCAGAGGAGCACCCCAAGCTCGTCCGCCGCGTCGTACAGCTCCGTCCGGCCGATGTGAGCGTGCACCCTCAACAGGTTGAGCCCGGCTTCCGCCGCCAGGCGAACGTCCCGGGCCACGTCGCCCGGTGAGGCGTAGGCCAGGTCCCGGCGGGTCGGCCCCAGGTTGGCCCCTTTCAAGAAAACCCGCTCCCCGTTGACGGACCAGACGAGGTTTTGGGCGCTGACCTCCCGGAGACCGGTCCTGAGGGTCTTCGAGCACGCCGGCTCTGCGCCCGCTTCGACCGTTACACACACGTCGTAAAGCGACTGGTTGCCCAGCCCCGCCGGCCACCACAACTCGGGCTCGTCGACGACCAGGCGCCAGCGCACCCGGTTGGCACCGACGGCGAGCGGTTGGCGGGTCTCTACGCGTGCCGCCGGCACGGTGCGCTCGCCATCAAAGGTGCCCGTCCGGCGGGCTTCTGTGCGCAGGGCCACGGTGACCGCCTCGACACTGTCGAGCACGGCCGTCAACTCGAGGACGGCGCTCTTGGCGTCCGCTTCTATGCAAACGGCCTTCAGCGAGGACAGGCGCACGGGGCCGCTCAGGTCCACCCTGACCGGTGCCCAGATGCCGCCCGGGTTGTAGGCAGGGTCGATGCAGTCCCAGTAACCGAAGACACCCAGGAGCGCCTTTTTGGCCGCCCGGCGGGCCGGGCGGTCGCAGACCACCTCGAGCGCGAGCACGTGTTCGGAGCGCGTCGCCAGGGCCGAAGTTATATCGAAAGTATGAGGAAAAAAGTAGCCTTCGGTGTCCCCCACGTAGGAGCCGTCCAACCAGACGTCGGACTGGTAAAAAATGCCGTCCATCGTCAACCACGCCTGTTGGCCCGGTCCGAGGGGCTCGACTTCGAACCGTCTTCGGTAAAAAAGCGGGCCGTCCGAGGCGGCAAAGGCGGGTTCGGACCGCCAGTGGCCCGGCACTTCCATCGGCTGCCACGCGGCGTCGTCAAGGTCCGGGCGCGGGAACTGCCGCCGGAGGTCATCTTCGGCCTCCGCCGCCATCCACCGACCGCCTAGGTCCACCTTGGCCGGACCGATATCGGCCACGCCCAACTCGGCCAATCCCGTCACCGGGACCAGATCCTCATGTCGAGAAAGGTAGCGCCGAAGGCAAAGGTACTTTTTGTAAATGGCAGCAACCTCTACAGATCGTCCTTCGAACCTGGGTGAACCGCGCGCGGCGGGTTGGCGGTCGCGCCCTGTCAAGCAGGAAGTACGGGCCAATGTGGCCAAGTCCATCGCCGCCGGCCGCCCGGTCGTGGATGGCATGGTCGGCTACGACGACACCGTCCTGCCTGCCCTGGAAAACGCCCTCCTGGCCGGCCATGACATCATTTTCCTGGGCGAACGAGGGCAGGCCAAAACCAGGCTCATGCGCAGCCTGGTCTCACTGCTCGATGAGTGGCTCCCCATAGTGGCGGGTTCGGAAATCCTCGACGACCCCTACCACCCCGTCTCCCGCTACGCCAGGGACCTGGTCGAAACGCGTGGTGACGACTGCCCGGTCGAGTGGGTAGGCCGAGAGCAACGCTTCGGGGAGAAGCTGGCCACCCCCGATACTTCGATCGCGGACCTGATAGGCGAGGTCGACCCGGTCAAAGTGGCGGAGGGGCGCTACCTGGCGGACGAGCTCACTCTTCACTACGGGCTGGTACCGAGGACCAACCGGGGCATTTTTTCCATCAACGAGCTGCCCGACCTGGCCGAGCGGATCCAGGTCGGCCTCCTGAACGTCCTCGAAGAGCGCGACGTCCAGGTCCGCGGTTACAAGATCCGCCTCCCTCTCGACGTGATGCTGGTGGCGTCGGCCAACCCCGAGGACTACACGAGCCGGGGCCGCATTATCACACCCCTGAAGGACCGTTTCGGGGCGCAGATCCGGACTCACTACCCCCTGGACGCGGAGGTCGAAGAGGAGGTCATCCGGCAGGAAGCACAATTGCCCGGGGTCGACGATGTGAAAGTAGACGTACCGCCGTACATGGCCGCCATCGTGGCCAACATCTCCCAGCTGGCGCGCCAGAGCCCACAGGTGAACCAGCGTTCGGGGGTCTCGGTCCGGCTGGGCGTGGCCAACTATGAAACGCTCGTGGCGGCAGCCACTCGACGCGGCTTGCGGCTGGGCGAGAGCGAGGCCGTCCCCAGGGTGACCGACCTGACTGCCCTGCTGTCCTCTACGGCGGGCAAGGTCGAGCTCGACTCCCTCGATGACGGCGAGGAGGACATCGTCGGGCGGTTGACACGCCAAGCCCTATTGAGCGTTTTCCGGGAGGCGGTCGAGCCTTCCGAGCTCGCCAGGGCCGTCGCCGAGCTCGATGATGGTTCGGCCATCGAGGTGGGTGACGACCTCCCCGCGTCCGCTTATGTCGAAGCGCTGCGCCAGCACCCGGGTTTGCGAGCGCCGGTCGGCAGGTTGGCCGGGTCGGAGAGCGCGGTGGCCCTCGCCGCGGCGACGGAGCTGGTGCTCGAGGGTCTTCATTTGTCCAAGCGGCTAAACAAGTACCCGAGCGGCCGGGGCGCCAGTTACAGGGCGCGCCGCTCGGACGGCCGGTAACAGGTCCTGATATGGCCAGAGCCAACT
>JASHVH010000081.1 GCA_030039575.1 Acidimicrobiales bacterium
CCTCGGTGGCCTTGGCGCCGAAGGCTTGCCGCAGTTGAGTTTCGAAGTAGTCCTCCATCGTCATGCTCCTTTCGTACTCGGAAGTTCGGGACGTTCACCGGGACTGCTGTCCTCGACGGGAGCCAGGGCGGCGCTACGGCGCAGCCGCTCGAGGGCGCGCGACGTGGTGCTTTTCACCGTGCCGACCGAGCAGCCGAGCGCCTCGGCCGTCTCTGCCTCGCTCAGGTCGTCGAAGTAGCGCAGGGCCAACACGGCCCGCTGGCGAGGAGGCAGTTCACGCAGGGCATCGAGGAGCTCTGGGGCCGTAGCTCTCAGTCCGAGGGCGTGGTCGGCGACATCGTAGCCTGAGCGCCCCCCGTCGCCTCTGGCGACTACTACGGGCTCGAGCTCGGCGCGTTGGCGCGAGCGCGACTTGGCGCCGGAGAAGGCCAAGTTGAGCAGTACGCGGCGGGCGTAGGCAGCCGGGAACTCCATCTGCCGCACGCGCGGCCATCGCCGGGCAACTTGAAAAAAGCACTCCTGTACCAGGTCTTCCGCAGTGGGGAGGTCCCACGTAACCAGGTAAGCGGTCTTCAGGAGCCCGGAAACCGAACTGGCCACGAACCGGTCGAATTCTTCGCGGGCGCGCTGGCGCCGGGCGCCACGTCTCATGGTCTGCGGGTAGTTCTGAGGGAGCCCATCACCCTTCCTAAGGGGAGGCGTAGCCCAAAAGGTTGCTCCGGCCGGCGGTCCGTGAGCTCGACGACGGCAAGTTAGTAGACGCTAAAGCCGGGCGGCAGGGTGCCACGGCCGCTTAGGGCGAGGACCACGTCAACGCCACGACCCTTCTGCACTGCCCGCTCGACCAGAAAAGCGCCACACTCAACCAACGTTGCCGGCGGCGGTTCGAGACCCGTCCCGAGGTCGAGGCCGTGGAGCACAAGTTCCGCCGTCCGGGACCGCAAGTAAGCGTCGAGCGTCAACTGGCCAAACGGAGTTCCAACCGTGGCGTCGTCGGGTGCGGTGGCGACCATCGTGACCGCCCGCTCTGAGGCCGCTCGTACCGCGCCGACCGGGTCGTCCCCCAGGAGCTTCACGGCCTGCCGGGCGCGTTCGGCGACGTTCTCGGGCCGCATGTAGTCAGGCTCGGCCACCGGGACCGGTCGCTCGTAATACTCGACGGCTAGGACGTTGGCCCGGTTGCCGTGACCAATTAGGTCAAGGATGCGCCACTCGTCTGACCACCGAACCTCGTACCGCTCGACCGGTACGGCGGCGACAGCGTCGACGAAGAACTGCGATGCGGCACGGAATGGTGCAACCGACGAGGTGTTCATACGCCCTTTCTAGCCAGGTCGGTCTTTCTAGCCGGGCGAAGCGTGGACGAGCCCCGGCGGAGCCGGCATGGCCCCCACTCGACGCACAGAGCCCAGCGCCACCGGGAGGACGGCCAACATGCCGCCGGCCGCGCCCAGCCAGAGAGTGAAGCGCATGCCGCAGGCCTGCGCAACCACGCCGCCCATAAGGCTGCCGAGCGGGATCGTGCCCCACACGATCCAGCGCATGGCGGCGTTCATGCGCCCTTGCAGCCGCTGTGGGGTGATGGCCTGCCGCAAGCTGACCTGGGTGATGTTGTAGATCACGGTGGCGAAACCGCCGAGGGCGAGGCCGAGGACCAGGACCGGTGCCGGCCACGAGGCCGGTGCGAGTGGGTAGGCGAAATTCGCCACGCCCCCGAGGGCCGCCGCCAGCACGATGGTCGGGCCCACCCCCAAGTGGCGCTGCGCCCGGGCGGCGTAGGCGGCGCCTACCAGCGCGCCGCACGCCCCTAGAGCGAGCAGCAGGCCGACCTGGAGCGAGGACAGGTGCAGCGCGCGCACCAGGTAAAGGATGAAAATGGCAAACGCCACGTTGGAAAAAAAGTTGTAAACGGCGGTCGAGGCGGCCACCGCCCGCAGCCACGGGTGCCCTGACACCCAGCGCAACCCCTCCTTCACCTCGTCCCACAGTTGGTGGGCCGAGCCGTCGGCCAGCCGCTCGGGACCGGCCTCGCGGTGCTTCATCCGCAGCATAAACCCAGCGGAGATCACGTAACTGACGGCGTCGGCCGCCACCGCGTACGGTGCTGTAAACGCGGCCACCAACGCCCCGGACAAACCGGGGCCGCCCACCTGGGCCAGCGCCACCGTGAACTGCAGCCTGGAGTTGGCCTCTACCAGGTGCTCCGGCTCGACGAGCGAAGGCACGTAGGACTGGTAGGCCACGTCGAAGAACACAGTGAAAGTACCGAGCGCTAGCTGTAGTGCCAACAGCTCCCACATGCGCAGCTCACCTAGAGCCCAAAGCACGGGGACGGCGGCCAACAGGAGGGCCCGCGACGCGTCCCCGACGATGAGGACGTGCCGGCGCCGCGTACGGTCCACCCACGCGCCGGCCGGCAGGGCCAGCAAGATGAACGGCACAAACCCGGCCACCCCCAGCAACGAGAACTCGAGGGGCGTGGCGCGCAGTTCCCCGGCGGCTACCAACGGCACGGCCAGCTGTGAGACCTGAGAGCCGAGCTCGCTGATCGACTGGCCGCACCACAGGCGCAAGAAGTCAGGTCGGCGCCAGAGACCGGCGCCGCCCCGGGGCACGTTAGCCATCCGTCGTCTCGTACATGGCGACGGTCATGCGGTAAGGGGCCCCGCCTGGAACGCCGGCAGCGGTGAAATCGTCCATGAGCCGCTTGAGGCGCTTCTCCAGCCGGGCCACGTCCCTGGGCGCCAGGTTGGCCATGGCTTGCCCGAACGTGGCCACACGAGGGGAGGCATCGATCTCCCGCGCCGCCTGACGGAACAGGCTGGCTGCCACGCTCCTCTCGTCGGCTGCGTCCTCCGCGGCGAAGAGGAACAGGTACGCCGTGCGCCCATAGAACTTCTCCGTGACGGCCCGGACCTGGCGGGTGCGCACGACCTTGACCAGGCCGGCCCGCTCCAGGACTTTCAAGTGGTGGCCGATGGTGCCTTTGGGGATGCCGAGCTCCCGCGCCAGCTCCTGGGTCGATCGGGCACGGGACCGCAACAACGAGACGATCCCGGCCCGCAGGTCGTCAGCCAGCGCCCGCAACTGCTCGGGCTCGGACACCACCAGCGTCTCCTCGGCCTCGTAGTCATGTACGGGACGGGCTACTGGGCGTATGGTCGACATATGCCGACCATACGACATTTGCCGACCATTAGCAAGGCGTCACGTGCGCTCGGGTACGAGAGCCAGGCAAGACGACGTTAATGGTCTGGGCGGGTCTAGCTCTGGCAAACCACGCTTTTCGGCTGGACGGGCGAACTGTTCAGCCACTTGTTCGTCCATCTGTACTCAAACGCGGCCTGGCCGACGGCGGCAGCCACGTGGACCACCCCGGAAATAGGCAG
>JASHVH010000082.1 GCA_030039575.1 Acidimicrobiales bacterium
GAACTCAACGGGCTCGTTCTCTTCGAGGGTGCGGTAACCCTGCCCTTGTATGGCTTTGTAGTGGACGAAGACGTCAGGCCCCCCCTCTTGGGATATGAACCCGTAACCCTTTTCCGAACTAAACCACTTCACAGTTCCAGTTGCCATGTTCCAGTTCCCTCCTCTCCTGGCCGTTCCGGGCCATCAACGGCGTGGCCCGTCGGCCTCCGGCTTGCAGCCGGGAGGGAACTGCTCGGTTGTCTCGATGCTGCACCCTCGGAGCGCCAAAGTAGCACGGTACCGGGCCTCCGCCAAACGATCCTCCGGATGGCCGCCAATCGCAACCTCCAAGCTGTGGATAAGTTGTGCCAAGGTCACATCCGCGCCGGCGCCTGAATACCGAGCAAGTCGAGGCCCTTTTCGAGCACGGCGGCGGTGAGCGCGCAGAGGGCGAGCCGAGATGCCCTCGTTTCTTGGTCCGGTGCCCGGAGCACGGGGCAGTGCTCGTAGAAGCCGGTAAAGGCGCTGGCCAGTTCGAAAAGGTAGCCGCAGAGCTTGTGAGGGCTGTAGGTCTCCAAGCTTGACGACACCGCGTCAGCGAAACCCAACAGCTGCTTGGCTAGCTCACGCTCCTCCGGTTCGCTCACACTGGTAACCGTCCCGAGCCGGTCTGGCCCAAGCCGGTCCGGCCCAAGCCCGTTGACATCTGGTGGACCGAGCCCGGTGTGGCCCTCTTCGGCGGCCCGCCGGAAGATGCTGCAGATCCGAGCGTGGGCGTATTGGAGGTACGGGCCCGTATTTCCATCAAGGGAAAGCATCCGGTCCCAGTCGAACCGGTAGTCGCGGGTCCTGTCCGTGGAGAGGTCGGCGTACTTCACCGCGCCGATGCCCACGGCGCGGGCCACCGTCTCGACCTCGTCCGGGCTGAGCTCGTCGGGCGCCCACTTCCCCGTTTCTTCGTCGCGCCCTGCGATCTTGGCCCTAGCTCGCTCGACCGCCTCGTCGAGCAGCTCGTCGAGCTTCACCGTGCCGCCCTGCCTCGTCCTGAACATCTTGCCGTCCGGGCCGAGGACGTTGCCGAACGCGACGTGGACCGCCTCGGTGCCTTCGGGCAACCAGCCCGCTAACCGGGCGGTGGTGAACACCATGTTGAGGTGGTCGGCCTGGGGGAAGCCCACCACGTAGAGCAGCAATTGGGCCCTGATCCGGTCCACACGGTCCCGGATGGCGGCCAGGTCTGTGGCCGCGTAAGTGTAGCCACCCACAGAATTCCGGATTATCAGAGGTAAGGGGTCACCGGCCCGGTTGGCGTAACCGGGAGGGAAAACGCACTGAGCGCCTTCGCTCTCGACCAGCAGCCCCTTTTCCGCCAGATCTCTCACGACTCCAGGCAGGAGCGGGTTGTAATGGCTTTCGGCCACCACGTCGTCACGTGTGAGTTTCGTGCCGAGGCGCCTGAACGCGTCATCGAAATAGCCAATACTCTGATGGACGAGCAGGTCCCACAGCCGCAAGGTCTCGGCGTCACCTGATTGTAAAAGCACTACCCGGGAGCGTGACCGCTCGGCAAAGGCCGGGTCATTGTCGTAGGCCGAGCGTGCGGACTGGTAGAACTGCTCCAGATCCCCCAGCGACCGCTGGTGCACGGCTTCATCCTCCCCGACATCGAGGAGGTGCTCGATGAGCATCCCGAACGGCGCGCCCCAGTCGCCAATGTGGTTCTCCCTTACCACTTTGTGACCGGCCAGATCGAGCAACCGCACGAGCGAGTCACCGATGATGGTGGAGCGCAGGTGGCCGACGTGCATCTGCTTGGCCGCATTAGGCGCCGCATAATCGACGACGACCAGGAGTGGCCGGGGCGACCTCGTAACGCCCAATGAGGCGGGCTCGGCCGCCATCTTATTTATCTCTCTGATGAGGAAGCCGGCAGACAGAGTCAAATTGATAAAGCCGGGCGGAGCGACCGTCGCGCTTTCACAGATGCTGTCGAGGCCGTGTTCCTTCGCCATGGCGAGCACATCCTCGGCCAGTTGCCGGGGCGGCCGGCCGAGGGAACGAGCCAGCGCCAGAGCACCGTCCACTTGCAGGTCGGCGTACTGCGAAGCTCTAAGCCCGCTAGCGGCGCGCGGCTGCAGCTCCTCGAATACAGGAGCGAAGACGGCGTCGACCGAGGCCAATAGACCTGCCATCCATCCATCGTCGCGTCATCCGGCGCCTTATGGCCAGCCCACGTCATGGGGCGCCGTCTCTCCCGGCTAGCCTTGCACGGTTACTATGCCTGTCCACGGGGCGACCGACCGTTCGAACCCTCCCTCGGCCAGTGCGCTCAGGTACGAAGCGGTGGACCTGTACAGGCTCACGACGCCAGTCCTCTTCGGCATCAACTGGAAAGTCGGTGCTGGCGAGCGCTGGGCGGTACTGGGCCCGAACGGCTCGGGCAAGACGACACTTGTCCAGCTCGCTTCCGGCTACCTCCACCCCACTCGTGGCACGGTCGAGATCCTTGGCCATCACCTGGGGCGCGTCGACGTACGGGCCCTCCGCCAGCAGATCGCCACCGTTTCGGCCGGCGTCACCAGGATGATCGTGCCCAACCTGTCTGCAAGAGAAGTAGTGGTGGCGGCCGGCAGGGGCGCGCTCGAGCCATGGTGGGACAGCTACAGCGAGGTCGAGTGGGAAAGGGCCGGCTCACTCCTGGCGTCCGCGGGGTTCGGCCAGATAGCCAATCGTCCCTTCGGCGTGCTTTCCGAAGGGGAACGTCAGCAGGTGATGCTGGCCCGGGCCCTCATGAGCGATCCGGCGCTCTTGCTGCTCGACGAGCCGTGCGCCGGTCTCGACATGGGAGGTCGGGAGCGCCTTTTGACCCGCCTGGCGGACCTCGCGGACGACCCCGCTGCGCCCCCGATCGTGCTGGTCACACACCACGTAGAAGAAATACCTGAACGGTTCACACACGTTTTGCTCTTGCGAGGCGGCAGGGTCGTGGTCGCCGGGCCGATTTCCTCCGCTCTTTCGCCGGACAGCCTCAGCGAATGCTTTGGCTTGCCCCTTGAGCTCAAGAACGACGACCACCGCTGGACCAGCCGAGCCGCCAGGCGCCCCTAAAGGGGGGGCCGGACCGAACTAATGGGCCCCGGCTAGGCCCACCCCGCGCTAAGAGCGTCGTTTGACCCTCAGCGACGGCTCAGTTCGCTGGGAGCAGGGTCTCGAGCCGTTCGTTGATATCGGAGACCGAGTACAGGTTGCGCCGGAGCGTCTCCGTCAGCCAGCGCTCGACCTCTGCCCGCGCCGGGCCCTCGTCAAGAGCCCCCCACAGGTCGAGCAAGTGGTCCTGGACGTCCGCAGCCGACACCGAGATCTGGTCCGCGAGCTGGGCTAACCACGCTTCTGCCACGTCGACGGCGCTCGTCATGGGGCCGTCGGTGGCGTCTTGCTGCATGATGTCACTCTCACCGCCGGGCTCGCCGCTCACCGCATCTCTCGCGTCTTCTGTCGCCTCGGTCATACCCCAATCATACGCCACCCTTCCCGTTCACCTTGGTCACCCAGCTGACCACCAGGGCAATCGCATTACCCGTGGCCATACAACCACCATCAGCGCCGAGAGAAACAGCAGGTGGGAGGGAGTACCGACCGGACCGGGACCGACTTCGCGCTTTTCGTTTACTAATCGTTTATCACGCTTACCTCCGAGTCGCTTACAGCCCAATATGCGCAACAAGATGATGCCCGTATTTCACAACATTCAATTCCATAAGACGCCTGGTCACAATATGAAAATGCGCTCCGCCTTGACGACATAGCAATCACTGCGTAATGTATTCGACTCAATAAGACAAAGCTAATCAAGCGGTATTCCGCACCAGCTCCCCGACCAATGCCAAGGGGGCAGGCGCAGGGTGCCGCAGGTTGCCTACAAGCAACCGCCCCCGTCCGGGCCGTTGGTCCACGGGGCCACGTGCCTGTTCGCTGTCGTTGGTACTTCTCGGCCGAAAGCCGGTCGAGCGCAGCGGGGTTGGCACGCGACCAAGGAGGCATCGTTGCTACACCGTCATCGCGGCGCGCCCCGGCGCGCTCACAACCGCACCATCTCGGCGGCGCGCCAGGGCGTAATGTCCCTGCCGCTGATCGCCGTTCTCCTTCTGGCGGGGCCGGCCACGGCACCCGCGCCAGTTGCCACCGCTCATAACCATAACCGGGATCGGAAAACGCTCTCCGCCTCGCGGACAACTGTCTCATCCCTCAAAACGCATGAAAAGAAGGCCTCGACCGATCACAAGGCCGTCGCGGCGAACAAACCAACGCACATCGCGGCCGCAACGGTGCGTGCCGTAACAACTACAACGCGCCGAGGCGTCGACCATGGCCAGACCACCTCGTCGGGTAAAACTGCCAAGCAGTTGGCCGTTGTCGCGCACGATCGCGCCGGGACGACCACTTCGGCTAAGCACATCGCACTCCCACAGCACGCACCGGTCAGGCACGTCGCCAGTGCAGAAAAGCCGGCACAGCCATCTCGGGTCCCCCTGGGCACTTTCATGGTGACCTGCTATGACCTCTATGGGTACACCGCCGACGGCGCGGTGGCCGGCCCGGAAAGCGTGGCCGTGGACCCCAGCGTCATCCCGCTCGGTACAGAGATTTACGTACCTGGTATCGGCAACCGGACGGCCGACGATACAGGTGGGATGATCATTGGCAACCACATCGACATATGGGAGCCCACGTACGGTCAATGCGCCGATTGGGGGGTCCGGTACCTGCCGATTTACCGGGTCCGCTAAGGACAACTCGGGCCGCTTTTCCGCCGGTGCTATAAGCGGCCCAATGCAATAACGCTCAAGTCATCGGGCGCATAAAGCGCGCCGGCCACCGCAATTACCCGTGGGTAATGTGTCTCGGGGGTACTGACCGCCGATCGGATGTAGACGTTCGCGTCCGCTATGGCCCGAGCGCCTCGTCCCTGCTCGGCGGCCGGGTCACCGGACTGAGGGCCCCCACTTCTGACCGGGTGTGGCCCCCCAACTCGGGCCATGGCCCTTTTCCCGCCCGGAGCCAAACAGGTCGCGCAGGGTACTGGCTAACCTGCCCAAGGTGGAAGGCTTCCAGGCTCTGATGTTGGTCTCGTTCGGCGCCCCCGAGCGACGCGAAGACGTAATGCCGTTCTTGAGGCGCGTCACCGCCGGTCGGGGCATACCGGAGCACCGCATCGCAGAAGTGGCCGAGCACTACTACGCCGCCGGCGGTGCCAGCCCCTTGAACGCCCAGTGCCGGGCATTGACGGAAGCGCTGCGCGGCGAACTGGCCCGCGTCGGCCTAAGGACGTACTGGGGCAACCGGAACTGGCACCCGCTCCTCGACGACACGCTGGCCCAGATGCGCGATGACGGCATAGAGCGGGCGCTCGCCTTCGTGACCTCGGCGTACGGCGGGTACAGCAGTTGCCGCCAGTACCTCGACGACATCGAGACGGCCAGGCGCCGAGTCGGCAACGGTACGCCGGTAGTCGAGAAGCTTCGCCTCTATTACAACCACCCGGGATGGGTGGGCCCGTGGGCGGCGAAGCTGGCCGAGGCGCTCGACGCCGTCGACGCCGGGCCCGAACCTCATCAGGTCGACGGCGTCGACGTCATTTTCACGGCTCACAGTGTCCCGGCGTCCTGGGCGGCCACGAGCCCGTACGTGGAGCAGTTGACTGAGTCGTCGCGACTGGTGGCCGAAAAGGCCGGGGTCACCTCGTGGCAGCTCGCTTGGCAGAGCCGCTCCGGGCCGCCCGGCTCCCCCTGGCTCGAGCCCGACGTCCGTCAAGTCATCATCGGTTCGAAGGCGGGCACGGTGGTGCTGGTGCCCATCGGCTTCGTGTGCGACAACATGGAGATCACCCACGACCTCGACGTGGAAGCGGCCGAGGTGGCCAAAGAAAAAGGCGCAAACCTGGTGCGGGTGCCCACGGTCAGCGACAGCCCGGCTTTCGTCGAAATGGTCTATGAGCTGGTCCAGGAGCGGCTCGACCCCTCGCTGCCCCGGCGTTCGCTCGGGCACGACGGGCCGTGGCCGGACACGTGCCCCGAGGGACATTGCCCCAGTGGGCGCTAAGATTGGTGGTGGCTGACCCGCTGGGGAAGGGCTCGATGGCCCCGGCCTCCGAAATCTCCGGGTTTGGCGCGTCCCCGCGCCACCATGGACACCCAGCACGACAAAGGAGCCCCATGCCAGGACCACAGGTTTCAAGCCAGGAGGCCGGCACCGATGCCGTCCCCAGCGCCGGCAGCGTTGCCAACGCGCCTATCCCCTACCGAGTAGCCGACATCGCGCTGGCCCCGTTTGGCCGGCGCGAAATCGACCTGGCGGAGGTCGAAATGCCAGGCCTTATGGCGCTACGCGCCGAGTACGGGGACACGCAGCCTCTGGCTGGTGCCCGCGTCAGCGGTTCCCTGCACATGACCGTCCAGACCGCGGTACTGATAGAGACGCTCGTCGCCCTCGGAGCTCAAGTCCGATGGGCGAGTTGCAATATTTTCTCCACCCAGGACCATGCGGCAGCCGCCGTAGCCCAAGCCGGTGTCCCCGTCTTTGCGTGGAAAGGTGAGACCCTCGAAGAATACTGGTGGGCCACCGAGCAGGCGCTTGCCTGGCCGGACGACGACGGGCCCAACATGATCGTCGACGACGGCGGTGATGCCACGCTGCTCGTGCACCTCGGGGTAGAGGCCGAGCGCGAAGGGCGGGCCCCGGACCTCGGCCCCGACGACAGCGAAGAGCACGGCGTCATCAGCGCCACCCTGCAGCGGACGCTGCGCACCCGTCCAGGCATGTGGACCAAAATGGCAGCCGGCATAAAGGGGGTCAGCGAGGAAACGACCACCGGCGTCAACCGCCTGCGCCAACGGGCTGAGGCCGGGGCGCTCCTGTTCCCGGCTATGAACGTGAACGACTCAGTCACAAAAAGCAAGTTCGACAACCTCTACGGAGTGCGGCACTCCCTGATCGATGGGATTTTCCGGGCTACAGACGTGATGGTGGCGGGCAAGGTCGCGCTCGTGTGCGGCTACGGGGACGTGGGCAAAGGTTGCGCTCAGTCCCTCGCCGGTCAAGGCGCTCGCGTCATGGTCACTGAGGTCGACCCCATCTGCGCCCTCCAGGCCGCCATGGAGGGCTATCAAGTGGTCACGCTGGAGGACGTGGTCGGTGTAGCCGACATTTTCGTCACCGCAACAGGCAATAAAGACATCGTGATGGCCGAGCACATGGCGCGGATGAAGCACAATGCGATCGTCTGCAATATCGGCCATTTCAACAACGAGGTGGACATTACAGGCTTGGCCTGCTACCCGGGAATTTCGCGCCACCCCGTCAAGGCGCAAGTGGACGCCTGGGAGTTCCCCGACGGCCACGCTGTCATCGTGCTCGCCGAGGGCAGGCTGGTCAACCTGGGGTGTGCCACCGGTCACCCGAGCTTTGTGATGTCGACCAGTTTCACCAACCAGGTGATCGCCCAGATAGAGCTGTTCAACAACCCGGGACGGTACCCTATCGGTGTCCACGTCCTGCCCCGTGAACTCGACGAAAAGGTAGCCCGGCTGCACATTGGCAAACTGGGGGCGAAGCTGACAGAGCTGACCGAGAGCCAAGCCGCGTACATCGGTGTGCCTTTGGAAGGGCCGTACAAGCCCGAGGGGTACCGCTACTAACGATCGCACCGCACCGCTCTCCGGTCCTCACAGGCCGCAAGGGCGTGGTACGCCCGGCCGGCGCCCCGAACGCGGGCACCTGGCTAGCCGCTAACCTTCGCGCCCTCAGCAGCAACCCGTGGGCCCCGCGCGGCCTCCCCTTCCCATAACAGAGTCGCGCGCGATCGCATCGTAAGCGGGTACTATCCGCCTGGAATTCCTTACCACTCTGAGGGAGGTGGTCCATGGCCAACACAGAGGAGACCGGAGCTTCGGTAAGCGAGGCTCAGATCGCGGTCCATTGGCGCGAAGAGGAGTACCTCTACCCGTCTGCGCCGTTCATAGGGCAGGCCAACGCTTCGGACCCCGCGATATACGAGCGGTTTGCCGAAGAACACTTCCCGGAGTGCTTCCGGG
>JASHVH010000083.1 GCA_030039575.1 Acidimicrobiales bacterium
CGCTCCGGCATTGCCTCGTAACGGCGCAGCGCCCTGTCCAAGCCCACAAGGGCCCGGCCGACCGGCCCCACCCGTCGCCGCCGGGGGGCCGTCCCCGTCCGGAGCTCGTCCACCCGGAACGGCAGAGGCCGAGACTCCCTGTGGGCCATGATCACCGATAGGGCTACGATCGTCTGACGGGCCCAGCACCCGAACGACCACACGGAAAGGGGCCAGTCGGCGGGCAGGAAGACCAGTTCGGGGGGTACTGCCGGTAATTGTTCCCAGTCCCAGCAGCCCGTCATGGCCAGCCACACGTGGGTGAAAACGCGCGCCGATTCGACCCCCCCGTGGTCAAGTACCCACGCCGCGGCCTGCTCCATGTGTGGGTCGGTAGGGCTGTCCCCGGCCAGCCGGAGGGCCACGTACGCCTCCACCGTGGCCGAGAGTTCCCCGGGGCCCTTGTAGAAAGTGGCCCATGGCCCGTCGGGACGCTGCAACGAACGGATCCGGGTGGCCGCCGCCGCCAGCGTCTCCGGGGTCAAGATGCCCAGGAAATGCCGCAGGAGGACGTCTTCGGCGTCCATCGTGACGTTCGTTTCCAGTTCGCCCTTCCACCAGCCACCCGGGAGTTGAAGACGCTTCAGGTGGTCGGTGGCGAGCCTCAGTGCGACCTGAGCTGTCCCCTCGACGGCTCCCTCGACGCCCTCGACGACCGGGGGGTCGTCGGTCTGGCTCGCCACCAGGGTCACGATTCGCGCTCCACCACGTAGACCGCCAAGTCAGCCAAGGCGCGACGAGGCACGGCCGACAGACGGGCCCTTTCGAGCGAACCGAGAGCGGCGTCGAGATGGGCCTTCGCCCTGGCCGCGGTCCACTCACGGCCCCCGCACGCCTCCACCAGCCACGTGGCCCGGGCGACTTCTTCCTGAGTGAGCGGGCTCGGCGAGGCTGGTGCCCAGTCGGGAACGGCCAGAGTGGCCGAGGTCTGCTTGTCCGGCCGGCGGGAGGACCGGGGCCCCCCGGCGCGTCCGTTCGTTGCCGCCGCCGCAGGGGCGTCGGGGGCCGGGCTGGTACCGAACAGCAGGGCGTCGAGCGCCTTCGCCTCGTCATCGCCTGCGGCCAGGGCGGCCACGATGGGCATCGACTTCTTCCGCTGGCGGATGTCGTTGCCGATGGGTTTGCCCGTGGTGGCTGGGTCCCCCCAGATGCCGAGCAGGTCATCAGTGGCCTGGAAGGCCACCCCGAGGTGGCGGCCGAAGTCCCGCAGGGCCCGCACGGTGGCGGCGGGCGCTCCTGCGAGGATGGCGCCGATAGACGCGGCACAACCGAGCAACGCGCCCGTCTTGGCGGTCGACATCCCCATGCATTCCTCCACACTGACCGACCGCCGCGCCTCGAAGGCCAGGTCATCTGCCTGCCCGGCGATCATCTCCGCCGTCGCCTCGCACAGCGCTAGAGCGGCGGCGGGGGCGGCCGAGTTGGCCGTGCGCAGCAGGACGTCGGTGGCCAAGGTGCAAAGGGCATCGCCGGCCAGCAAGGCGACGCTGGGCCCCCACAGCGCCCAGGCGGTGGGCCGGTGACGGCGCTCCACGTCGCCGTCCATCAAGTCATCGTGGAGGAGCGAGAAATTGTGGACCAGCTCGACGGCCACCCCGCCGGGAGCGCCCACGGAGGCATCGGCCCAGCTGGCTTCGGCGGAGAGAGTCGCCAGTGCGGCCCGGATCCCTTTCCCGCCTTTGACGGCGGTCGGGTTGCCGGCGGCGTCGGTCCACCCGAGGTGATAGCCGACCACGTCCCGGATGCTGGGCGTGAGCCGGGCGACTGCGTCGCGCATCAAGGGCTGAGTCACTTCTCGTGCGTGTTCGAGCACGTCGGCAACCGCAGTGGTGGGCCTCACCCGACCTCCTCAAGTTTCGGCAGTTGGTACACGGGACTGTCCGCCGCCTCTCCGCCGGTGCGCAATTCCGGCGCTCCTTCGGGCCGGGCACGGCGACCTCGGCGCGGACCTTTCTCTCTCGGCCCCTTTTGGCCGGCCAGCCGGGCCCGGGTGGCGGCGCCGGGCTCTCCTCGGAGCGCCTCTCTCGGGAGTGGGGGCAAGGCGTGGCGTTGGCCGGCCGCCACGAGCACGGCGCGCGCCGCACTGACGCCGCTGCGGACCGCTCCTTCCATCGTCGGGGGCCAGCCTGTGGCCGTCCAGGCCCCCGCCAGCACCAGCCCGGGCAGCCGGGTCCTCGTGGCCGCCCGGTGCACGGCCGTCCCCGGGGTAGCCCTGAACGTGGCGTGGTGCTCCCGGGTAACGAAGGTGCTCAGCACCTGAGCCGGCCGGGCCGCCGGGAGCAAAGCTCGCAGCGAGGCCACCACCTGGGCGGCCAGGTCCTCGGGCCGCCTACCGACGTAGCCGTCCGCCGCGGATATCGACACGGCCAGGTACTGCCCGGTACCGGCCCCCGAAGAGGCCGTACGGTCAAAGACCCACTGTGCTTCCGTCCCCAGCCCGGCGAAGAAGGGGAGGTCCGTGACGCGGCGGTCGAAGTGGACATGGACATTGACGATCGGCGAGCTGGCCAGGCTGGACGGGCGGACGTGGTCAGCGAGAGCGCCCGGGGGCAGCACTTCTTCTGTGCAGTAGTGGGGGAGGGCGACGACGACCCCATCGGCGCCCACCCGGCCCTTGCCGGTCTGCACCTCGAACCGGGGGCGGTGGTGCGTGCCAGCGTCGTGTGCCGGTACCAGGCTGACGGTTTGGACGGTCTCGCCCAGACGGACCTGGACACCTGCCTTGCGCAAGGCCGACGCAGACCGCTCGCCGTGCAGCAAGCCGAGCGGGGCCCGGCTCCAGCCGATGTCGCCGGCGCCGGCGTCGGTCAGCAGCCCCGTTTGGAAGACCTTGGCCGCCATCGACAGCGACGCCTCGGCGGCGGGCAGGTTGACCGTGGGCAGGCAGATCAAGTCCCACAAAGACGAGACAGCCGCTTCGCCCTGGCCGTGACCGGCCAGCCAGGACGCAAAGGTTTGCGCGTCCAGAGCAGGGTCGTCCAGGTCCAGACGGGCCAGAGCCAGCACGGCGCGCCCGAGGCGCAGCCGGTCGCCGAGTGGCATCAAGGAGTACTGGAGCAGCGAACGGCCGAGGTGAAGGGGCGCGGGCAAGGGGCCCCGCCGCAGGACCGCCCTTGCCGGCCGGTCGTCGCGCAGAGGCCGCCGGTGCCCTGGCCCGGCCCCGTCCGAGGCCCGGCCATCATCCGGGCTGGCATCTCGGCTGGGAGCTGGGCTGGCGGCCGGCCGGAGGACCGTGACATCGAGGCGTGGCTGCAGTTCCACATCACCGGCGGAGCCGACCCGGTCCAGGAACTCGGTATATGCCGTGCAGCAGCGCAGGAAAACGTGCTGACCGTTGTCCATCGTCAGCCCGTCATGGGTGAACGACCATGTGAGGCCCCCGAGGCGGGTGCGCTTTTCGAACAGCGTGACCTGCGCCCCGGCGTCAGCGCAGGCCAGTGCGGCCGAAATGCCGGCCAAGCCGCCCCCCACCACCGCGACGAGCGGAGCCGAGGCCACCGGTCCGTCGGCGGGCGGGCTCACGCGGCCGCCTTGGCCAGCGCCATGGCCGCCACGGTCGCTTTCTGGCCGGGCGAGAGGCTGACCCTGCCCCGCATGACGCTCTCGGGGGCGGTACGGATCCGCTCGAGCAGACGGCGGTAGATGCCGGCCATGGCGGCGGTGCAGGCGCGGCTTCGCCGGTCGAGCAGGGGCAGCAGTTCGAGGCCCCGCTCGTACCACGCCTCGGCCCGGCCGGTCTCGAAGCAGATCAACGCGTAGAGGTCGTCCGGCGCCCCCTCCAGCGAGGGGCTTACGCCGAACCGCTCGAGGTCCTGGGCGGGCAGGTACACGCGACCCATGACGTCGCGGTCCTCGAGCAGATCCCTCAAGATGTTGGTGAGCTGGAGCGCCACGCCGAGCGCGTCGGCCAGCGGCTCGGCCTTTTGGGGGTCGCTGCTGCCGTAAATGGACAGGGAAAGGCGCCCGATGGTGCCCGCCACGAGGCGGCAGTACTCCACGAGGCCGTCGAAGCTGTCGTACCTTCGGCCTTCCAGATCCCAGGAGCAACCCTCCACCAGCTCCTCGAGAGCGTCGACAGGCAATGGGAACTTGCCGGCGGTGTCGGCCAGAGCGGTCAGGACCGGGTCGCCCGGAGGAACGGCCGCCCCGGAACTGCTCCGGGCCTTGTCGATCAGCGAGAGGGAGCGACGGATGTCGTCGAGCGCGACGACCCTGCCGTTCTGTTCGGGCTGGGCCTGCTGTTCGGACTGGGCCTGTCCGGGTTCGGCCTCATTGGGTTTGCCCTCGGGCCCGTGGCCAGGACCAGGCGTCGTCACCAAGCTGTCGCCCACGTCGTCGATCCGGCGCGCCATGGCGTAAAGGGCGCACATGGCGGCGCGCTTGCCTGGCGGCAAGAGGCGGATGCCGTAGTAGAAGTTGCGGGCACGCGAACGGGTGATCCGCTCGCAGTGCTTATAGGCGAGAGCGACGGCGGCGTCGTTCAATTTCGCCCTCTTCCCGCGCCTTCTGCCCCATAGGGCGCCTCTCGGCGTGCACCTCTCAACAACCGCAATAGGTGGGCGGCGAAACGGCGCGGGGCCGGCCGGCTGGGGTCGGCGTAGATGTCGAAGTCCAGCGCGGCGAGGGCGTCGAGGGCGGCGTGCCCGCCCGCGATGAACCCGGCTACCGCGACACGAAGCCGGCCCTTCAGGCTGGCGACGAGAGGGGTGCCGGCGGCGAGCCACTGGCGCGCTCGTGCCGCCTCGAAGGCCAACAGCGCCCGCGATTCGAAAGAGGCGCCCCCCGGCGCGCCCGGCCGCCGGCGGTCCACATAGGCAGCCGGTGGCGGGGCCAGCTCCTCGACAGTCACGCCGAAACGCCTCATGTCGTGCATGGGCAGGTAGACCCGCCCGACGAGGGAGTCCTCTGCCACGTCCTGCCAGTGCTCCACGAGCTGAAGCCCGGTGCAGATGCTGTCGGACCAAGCCAAGCGGTCGGGGGTGGCATAACCGAATATGGCCAGCACTGTGCGCCCGACCGGGTTGGCAGAGAGGCGGCAATACCCGACCAGATCCTCGAACGTCTCGTAACGGGAGACGGTCTGGTCCTGCCTGTTGGCCTGGACGAGGTCGAAAAGAGGCTGGGGCGGCAAGGCCAGACGTTGCGTCGTTTCAGCCATCCGGGCCACCAGGGGGTGGACCTCGGTCCCGGCGGCCGGCCGGCGGCCCCCGAGCGCGGCGCGCAGCTGGTCCTCCACCTGGTCGAGGGCGGCCAACCGGTCGCCGGGGTAGTCGTCGCCCAACTGGTCGACTAGACGCGCCCAGCCGTAGAGCGACACCAGGTCGGACCGCAGCGGCGCCGGCAGCAGCCGGGAGGCGACGGGGAAGTTCTCGCTGCCGGCCCTGCCGAGCACCAGGTAGTCGGGCGGGAGGTCGCCGCCCGAGAGGACAACTCGGGTCGGTGCCCGGGTTGCCGCTGCCGTCATTTGCCAAGTCCCCCTTCGTGTTTAGGGCGTCGACTACCGCTGCTCGTTGCTGTGCAAACTCGCTGACCCACGGGTCATCTTAGACACCATGATGCGCCGCATCGCAACTTGTTGCTCAGCCACGGCGGACGCCCAGAAATTACGAAGGGACCGGGCAAATCTCGCCGGTGAAGTCCCCGAGACGGAGGGGAGGGGAGACGGGGGCCGCTCTACCCGGGGTGCTCCGGCTCCTTAGCCGGGCTCTCCCGGGTATCCCAGTCCGGCCCGACCGCCCACTGCAAGACGGCGGCAAACGCCGTCTCGATGACCTGGAGGCCGGCGGGCACGGGGTTATCCGACAACGGCCTCCCGGCCGCTTCCGCCAGGGTCCGGAGCACCCGGGCAGCCAGGAGCTGGCTCGGCCCGTCGCCTCGGGCGGCCCGCGCACCGAGCTCGAGCAGGATGGGCATGGCCCGGGCAATAAGGCGGCCAAAGACGATCGCCGTCTTGCCCGGGTCACTGGACAAACC
>JASHVH010000084.1 GCA_030039575.1 Acidimicrobiales bacterium
GGCTGGCCAGAAGCGAGAGCGAAGCAAGCACGAGGTGCCGGGGCGCTGGGCGGGGCCGCCGGTCGAGCAGGTCGAATGCCAGTAGCCCGAAGACCACTGAACCGACGAACCCGATCTGGAAGCCCCAGGCGAGGTCCTCCGCGCCCGCACCCAGGAACCCGAGCACCGCCACCGCCACTGTGGCCACCCACGGCGCCGCCCCGGCTCTCAGGCTGATCCGCCAGGCGAGGTGCATGACCACCACCTGTGCGAACAGGACGGGGAGGATGTAGGGCCAGTACGTGCCGAGGTGGAAGAGGCTGTACAGGCCCCTCCACAGAAGGACCGGCAGCGTTGACCAATGCTCGTTGTGGGGGAACCAGATGCTCTCGGGGTTCGCTGGCGCATAGGACAGGCCCCGGCCGACCAGGAAGTTCCACTCGTCGCCGAAGAACCAAAGTCCCCGGTCGAGCCACGCCCAGAAGGCGAACGCAGCGACCAGGCTGGCGACGTGGGCCAGTGTCACCGCGGGCCCAGCCCGGCCGGCCACTGAGCCTCGGGTCGAGTGGCGACCCGGCGCGGCCAGCCCGTCAGCAGGCGGGGCCGGCGGGCGCAATGCGTGCCTGGGTGGGCGCGCCACAGTGCTTTGTGGTCCCGTCAGCAAGGTCCTCGCCTGCCGAAGTCCTGGCCCACCGTTGCGAGCGTAGTGCGTGCCCTTACCGGCGAAGGCGTGACGTGCGCGCCCACCTGGTTGCCTTCCCGGCAGTAACGAGGCCGGTGGGCATTGCGAGGAGGCTCTTGGACGCGCTTTACTGGCACATCCAGGGGTGGTACATCAGGGCTGGTGGCATCCCAGCCCCGGGTCGTGGCCAGCGCATTTGCTATTTAAGGCGCGCCCGCAAGTACACCTAGTTTGGGCCAGCCACGCGCATGACTGACAAGAACGAGGCGCGGCGGCGGCTCGAGGACGCGCTCGTCGCGGCCGTGAAATCCGGCGGTAGCGCGCCCAGCCAACAGGACCTGAAGGCGCTGGCAGAGCGGGCCGGCGAGGACGCACTGGTGGACTTCGCCATCGCTCAGCGCGTCACTGGTCCCGCCAGCCAGGCCCTCTGCGGTGTGCTCGCGGAAGGGCCGCGGGCGCGCTTGCTCTCCGCGGCCAACGCCGACGTCCTCTCCCACCTCTCCTATCTCGGCCTCCTGGTCCGATTGGGACCGGCCTTTCGGGAAGCAGAGGTCCCCTGGGTGGTGGTGAAAGGGCCAGTGCTGGCGGAGCTGGCGTACGGTGGCACACCCCGCAATTACCAGGACCTCGACGTGGTCGTGCCGGCCGAGCATTTCCGCCGGGCGCTGGAACTGCTGACGTCAAAGGGTGGGTCCGTCATCGACCGCAACTGGGACCTGCTGACTTCCGACCTGAGGGGCCAGCTCCACCTCACACTCGGGGCGGAGCTGGTGGACCTTCACTGGCACCTCATCAACCTCGTCAACCAGCGGGACCGCTTTACCATCCCGATGGCCGACCTTTTCGACCGGCGCCGCCAGGCCCGCGTCGGCACCGTGACGACGTGGGTGCTCGACCCCACCGATGCCGTGTTGCATGTGGCCGTCCACGCCGCGCTGGCCGGCGGCCATCAACTCGGTTGGCTGGTCGACGTAGAGCGTTCGGTGAGGAACCTCGAGCCCGACTGGGCGGTGCTCGTCCAACGTAGCCGCGCCTGGCACACCAACCTGCCTGTAGCGGTGGCATTGGACCGGGCCAAAGAGGTCCTCGGGGCTCCGGTACCTGCAGACGTCTTAGAGGAGCTGAGCGGTGGGGCGGCGGGCCGTCTTCTGGTGAACAGCCTGCGAAAATGGAGGTCGAGCGGGAGCCTCCCCGGAGGGGGGTCCATCGACCGGGCGGTCACGCGTTCACTGCGCGATGGCTATCCGGCCACCGCCACCGAGGTGGCCCGGTCCGCCTACGAAATGGTCCAGCGTCGCTTCGACCGTCATGAGTACTGGCGGGACCCGGACGACCCGAGGAACGTCCTGCATAGTTCGGGCGGCGCCGACGGGCTGGAACGTTACCTGGAGAGCGTGGGCGCCACCGACGCCTACGGTCACGGCGGGCGCCAGGTGTCCGGCGTGCCGCACTAATTTCCGAGTGCGCCCCTGCGAACGGCCGTAGTGCCGGAGGACGCACCGGGGACTAGGTAGCCTCGTACAGCCCGAAGGCTGAGGCCTGCATAGTGAACAGCTCGGCGTACAGGCCGTTGCGGGCCATCAACTCGTCGTGGTCGCCGTGTTCGATGATCTGTCCCGCTTCGAGCACGTAGATGTGGTCGGCCAGGCGGACCGTGGCAAAGCGGTGCGAGATGAGCACGACGGACCGCCCGGCGAACAGTTCCCGCACCGCTGCAAACAGGGCAGCCTCGGCCCGGGGGTCGAGCGAGGCGGTGGGTTCGTCGAGGATGACCAGTTCTGCGTCTCGGAAGAAGGCTCGGGCCAGGGCGACCCGTTGCCATTGCCCCGTCGAGAGGTCGCTGCCACCGAAGAACTGCGGCCCGAGGTAGGTCTCGTAGCCTCGTGGGAGCTTTTCGATGAAACCATGAGCGCCGGCCCGGGCTGCCGCCAGCCTTACGGCGTCCTCGTCGCCGGCCCGCTCCCAACGTCCGAGGGAAATGTTCTCACGTGCCGACAGGAAGTACTTGATGAAGTCCTGGAACAGCACCGCTACGCGTTTGCGGACGTCGGTGATGTCGGTAGCCGCCAAGTCCTGGCCGTCCCAGCTGATGCCGCCCTCTTGGGGGAGGTACAGCCCGGCCAGGAGCTTGGCCAGGGTGGTCTTGCCCGAACCGTTCTCGCCGACGAGGGCCACGACCTGGCCGGGGCCGATGTCCATGTCGACGTCGCGGAGGCTCGGCTCGGACCGGCTTGGGTACGTGAAGGAGAGGTCTCTCACGCTCAGGTGGCCGACGTGGGGTGGGAGCGGCGCCGTGCCGGTGAACCGGCTCGTCCCCGGGGCCAGCTCCACTTGCACGAAATTGTTGAAGTCCTGGATGAAAAGGGCGCTTTCGTACAATTGGCCAACCCCGCTGGCCAGGCCCTGGAGCTGGGTGCCGAGCAGTATGAGGGCGGCGGCGGCGGCGCCGGCGCCCGCCAGTGATACCTGCCCGTCGGAGACGAAGAAGATGAGCAGCCCGAGGACGCCCCCGGACACGATGGCCGTCAGGGCGCCGCCCACCACCCCCTGGGCCGTGCGCCGGCGGACGACCCTCCGAAGCGCCTGGATCCGCCGTTCGTACAGGGCGGCGAAGCGGGTGCGGAGGTACCATCCCATCTCGTACGCCCGGATCTCCTTGGCCGGGTCCTTCTCGACGAGCAGGGTCTGTATATAGGTCCGCTCCCGGTCGGTTGGCGTTTGCTCCACGGCGAACTGGTACAAGGCGTGCCCTACGCGGGCGCTCGTCAGCACGATCGGGATCCCGGCGACCAGGCCGAGGGCGAAGAAGACGGGGTCGATGACCAACAGGACCGCCCCCACCGCCACCACCCCGCTCACCGCCGTCCCGAGCGACAGTAGCCCGTTGGTCATCTGCAGCGGCCTGATGGAGGCGTTGACGATGGCCCGCTGGAGGCGGTCGTGGAAGGTGGGGTCCTCGAACCTGGCCAGGTCCGCGCGGCAAGCCGCGTCCACCACCTGCTGCATGGACGAGCGGGCTACCAGCTCAGCCAGTAGGCGCTGCACCTCGACCCGTACGATCGTCGTCACCGACGCCACCCCCAGGACGACGGCGAGCAGGACGATAGACGGGATGGCGGACGAGAAGTCTTTCGTCGTGTTGTCGGCGATCAGCTCGGTGAGCAACCGCTTGGCCACGAGCACTTGCAGCGCCAAAGCGATGCTGCTCACCACAAGGAGCGCGATGTTCAGTGTGAACTGGCCTTTGGCCGCCGCCCACACCAGGCGCAACGCCCCGGCCAGCAAACGGGGGAGCTGGCGGAGGCTCCGGTCCACACTGGGCCGGTAGAGCTCGGTGACGTCGAAAGTGCCGGCCGCCGCAGGCCCTTCCGCCGCCGTGCCCGACAGCTCCTCCTCCGGCCCTTCTCCCTCCAGGCCATCCTCGTCGACCACGTCGCGAGGCTACCGACCAGCCAGGCTCATTGGGCCGAGCTGCAGGCGTCCTCCCGGCCCCGCCATATACTCAGGCCGTGCTGGTGGTGCAGCAGCGGTGGCGGCTTTACCGGGAGTCGATGACCGCGGCCCTGCGCGCGCAGCTGAGGACGACCGAGGTGGCGAGCGGGGTGGCCGACGCGGCCGGCCTCCTGGCGATGGCGGCGGCCCGGCCAATCAGCCACGCCGTGGTCGAAGCGGACGGCGTGCCCTGGGATGTGGCCTCCCTGGCGGCGTCGCTGCGGGACCGGCAAGAAGGCACCCAGGTCATCGGCCTGACCGCTTCAAGCCGGCCCGTCCCGGTCGAGGGGGTGGCCCTGCTCCCCCGGGGCGCCACTCCCGACCAGGTCGTGAAACTGGTGGAGCCGGACGCCGGCGGGGACCCGCCCTTCGTCCTCAGCGTCGCTACCGGCAATGGCAGCGGCCCCCTCACCGACCAGCAGCTCCGTGTCCTCGCCTTGCTCAGCCTCGGCTTGACCGTACCCGTGGTGGCCGACCGTCTCGGCCTGTCGGAGCGGGGTGTGTCCAAGTCGAAGATGTCCATATTCAACAAACTTGGCGTCCAGAGCCAGGCCCAGGCCGTCGCCGCCGCACTGGCCGGCGGCCTGCTCGGCCCGTCCACTGGCCTCCATCAGGCTGCAGACGGACGGTCGCACGTCTCAGGCCCCCAGGCGCACACGTGAAGCGGGCCGCTTACCGGAGCCCGGCTCTTCGGGCCAACGTCTACCGGAACGACCTGCCCAAAGTGGTGACGGTACACGAGAACCGCTTCGTCGCCGCCGGGCTGCTCGAGGCCCTGGCCGGCCGGGCGGAAGTGGTGGCCGACAGCGCCTACGGCGCGGCCGCCCTCCGGTTGGCCGACCTGATCACGCCGGACGTTGTAGTGGCCGGCGAGCTCCTCGGTGACGGGCTCGTCGACCACTTCCTGGCCGACCTGGTGCGGGTGGGGGCGCGCGTGCTGCTCCTGGCGGACGATGTCCATGCTGACCGCGCCCTCGAGCTGGTCGGCCGGGGGTTGTCGGGGGTGTGCAGCACCAGTTCGGGCCTCCTGGAGGTGGCCGACGCCATCGTGGACGTGGCCGCCGGAGGCGTCTCATTGCCCCCGCCGCTCATGGCGGCCGTGGTCACGCAGTGGCGGTCCGGGCGGGGGGGAGGTGCCTCAGGCCTCGAAAAGGAGCTGACGCTGCGAGAACTGGAGGTGCTCAACGCGATGGCGGACGGGCTGTCCACGAAGGCCACCGCCCGTCTCCTCGGGGTCGCCTTGAAAACGGTGGAAAACCACAAGACCAGGGTGTTCGCCAAGCTGGGTGTTCACAACCAGGCGCAGCTCGTCGCCGAACGGGCTGCTCCACGTTGACGCTAACCTTCCGGGTGACCGATCATGCCGCCCGACCCTGACGACGAACAGCACGGCGAGCCGAGGTTCGCGCTCGGTCAACGGCTGAGCCTCGACGCCGAAAGAGCGGTGTGGCGCCAGGTGGGCGACGAAATAGTCATCCTCGATATCCCGACCGGGACGTACCTGACCCTGAACTCTTCAGCCGTTGCGCTCTGGAAGCTCTTGGAGGAAGCCGCCAGCCCGGCGGAACTCGGGGCCGAGCTCGTCGCCACGTACGGTATCAGCGAGGCCAGGGCGGCCGAGGACGTTCAACGCTTCCTCCAGGCGGTGCAAGAGCGGTCGCTCATCGTGCCGGGCCCATGACCACCGCACCGGGTACCAGGCGTGACAGCGCCGGCGGCCCGACGCCGGCACCCCTAGGGGCATCCTCCCCCTTCAAAGCCTCCCCGCAGGTGCCTTAAGCTTTTTTCAGGCTCTGTGGCGAGATGCGGGTACGGGTTTAGTCGCTGCGGGTTTGGACGGCTCTGGCAACCGGGCCGGCGAAGCACTACAAGAACGGAGATGCCATGAACGACACACCCAAACTTTCCGAGGAGTACATCCCGCCGGCCATCGAAGTAAAGGGGTCCGTCACCGAGTTGACCCAGGCCGGGAGCTTGGCTGGGGGCTTGGACCACATGTACCCGATAGGGGAACCAAGCAAGGACGACCTTTTCTCCTAAGGCGGCAACCGCCCCTGCCCGCTCGGCGACGGAGCAGGTAGGGGTGGTCCCAGCTCTGTGCTTCGCGCCGAAGACCGTTGGCACCGCAGTTGGCCGGCCGGTGTGACGAGGGCATGATTGCGAGTATGACGCCGGCAGTGGCGGACGGTCCCTTTTACAGGATGACGCCGTTCGAGATCGCCTCCGGATGGCTGTTCGGTGAGGTGGAGCCGGCTCCCGGAGCTGGACGCTCGCCGTCGCCGGCGACAACGGCCGGTCTCAGCCCGGTGCAGGTCCTGGAGTCCATCTTTGCCCCCGCACTGGCCCGCCCGCCCTGCGTCGTGGCGTTCTCCGGTGGGCGCGACTCGTCCGCTCTGCTGGCTGTCGCCACCCGGCTTGCCGCCCGTGAGGGCTTCGAGCCTCCCGTGGCCGCCACTCTTCGCTACCCGGGGGAGCACGATGCCCATGAAGAGCAGTGGCAGGAACTCGTGGTGCGCCACCTCGGCACCAGGGACTGGGAGAAGCTCCCAGCCGGCGGTTCCGCCGACCTGCTGGGCCCGACTGCTGCCTCTGAACTACGGCGCCTGGGGCTGCTATGGCCGCCCGCCCACTACACAGAGGTGCCGTTGTACGCCCTGGCCGCAGGCGGCACCCTCGTCAACGGCGAGGGAGGCGACGAAGTACTTGGGGCGCACCGGGTGACGCCGCTCGCTCAAGCGCTGGCCGGGCATGTCCCGAAGAACCGCTCGGAATTGGCCAAGACGGCGCTGATGCTGGCTCCCCGTCCCGTCCGTCAGCGCGTCTTTTTTGCCGACCTCAGGGCGCAGGTGGCCAAGAGCTGGCTCCGACCCGAGGCGCAGGAGCGTTTCGCCACCATGGCGGCGGCGGACAAGGCCGCTGAACCACTCCGCTGGGGCGCCAGCCTGCATCGCCTGCCACGCACGCGGGCCTGGACGCTTGGCTTTCACAACCAGGACCTTCGCGCTGCGGCCGAGGGCATCACGGTCCTGCGACCGCTCCAAGACACGCGGTTCCTGGCCGCCCTCTCGCGGAGCGCACCCCCCTGGGGCTTCGCCAGCCGCGACGC